>CAJUJC010000099.1 GCA_910586805.1 uncultured Erysipelotrichales bacterium
ATTCATGTTTTTTTCTTATTTTTCTTTTAAATAATGAAAAAAAGTTATTTTTTATAATAAATAACTTAAAACAAAAGAAAAAAGGATATTATTTTATCCTTTCATCCTATTTTCATATTTCTTTAACTCTTCATTGTATTGATTATCTACATTTAACTTTTGACCATTCATAATATACAAACAATCTCTATTAATTCGATCAATATAATAACAATGAACCCAGACATCATCTTGAATATGTACAAAATAATCATTATTCAAATTATTTTCAACATCTTCTCTTCTCATTGAATAAACATATGTCTGATTAGCAGTAACAACATTCACATAATCATTTTTAAAGGAAACATAATAAATCATAGCATATTTAATTTGTTTACCTTCATTACCAAATGATTGTAATTCAAATTCTATTAAATCTTTTAATCTTATAGCCTCTTTTTCATCTTTAGGATTGTATTGAATTTCTATATCATTCAAACATTCAAGGCTTTCCAAAAAACTCAAATCCATGATTTTGTCACCCTTCCATATATTCTTAGTCTAACATAAATTATGAATATTCAAAAGATTATTTATCTATTTCAAATAAAGATTGAATATCTTCTAATGTCATTGTAGAAATTTTTCCTGAATTTCCTTCCACAAAAGTATCAGCTAAATTCTTTTTATTTTCCTGTAAAGTCATTATTTTTTCCTCAATACTGTTTTTCATAATTAAAGAAAAGACTTGTACTGTTTCTTTTTGTCCAATACGATGAACTCTATCAGTTGCCTGATTTTTTGCTGACATATTCCACCATGGATCATAATGTATAACAGCTTGAGCAGATGTCAAATTCAAACCAGACCCTCCTGCTTTTAATGATATAAGGAAAATTGTTGTATCATCTTTTTGAAAATCATCAACCATTTTCTTACGCTTCTCTTTTGTTGTTGTTCCTTCCAACAAATAATAAGAAATATGTTCTCTTTGACATTGTTCTTTCACAAGATGTAAAACACTTGTAAACGAAGAAAATAGTAATATCTTATTTCCATTATCTTTTAATGAATGAATAAGCTCCATACATCCCTTTAATTTAGAAGAAGGATCTTGTATATTTTCATACAATAAACGAGGATCTTGACACAATTGTCTTAGTCTTGTTAGTAACGCTAAAACATCCATTCTTCCCAATTCACGCATATTCATTTTTTCTTGTAATGTTTTATTTGCTTGAATAAGTGTAGATAAATAAATTTTTTCTTCTTCCTCATTCATCTGGAAATACATTGTTTTTTCTATCTTATCAGGTAATTCCTTTAAAACATCTTTCTTATTTCTTCTTAAAATAAATGGTGAAATCATCCGTTTTAATTGATTCTGTTTTTCCTCATCATGCTCCTTAACAATAGGTCTTTCAAAATGTTCTAAAAAATAAGAATAGTTATATAAATAATGTGGCATCAAAAAATCAAAAATAGACCACATCTCAGCAAGAGAATTTTCAATAGGCGTCCCTGTCAATGCAAAACGGTGCTTTGATTTTAATCTTTTGACACACAATGCACTTCTTGTCTTTGGATTTTTAATATATTGTGCTTCATCTAACACAATAGTATGAAACTCAATATTCTCATATTCATCAATATCTCTTCTTATATAATCATAAGAAGTAATAACAACATCATAGTGATTTAAAGTCTTAATCAACTCATCTCTATGAGATTTACCTCCATAAACACACACTACTTTTAGCGAAGAAGAAAACTTTTGAATTTCATCTTGCCAATTCAATAATAAACTTGCAGGCGTAATAACAATAGATGGAATATGATACTTTTTCATCTCTTCTAAATAAGTAATCATTTGTAAAGTTTTACCTAATCCCATATCATCAGCCAAAATTCCTGAAAAACCATAATGTTGCATTAAACATAACCATTGGTATCCCTCAATCTGATACTCTCTTAAAATAGATTGATAAATTTCAGGAACATGGAATGAATGTGGAGTATGGAATGTATCAAAAAAAGTTTGAAAGGCTTCACTTTTATGATAATGAAGTTGAGATTGGTTTTGAGATAAACTATTGATATCAAATAAACGATATGCAGGTATTTCTAAATTCCCTTTATCCATATCCGATAAATTTAATTGTAAAGAAGAAGTCAATTCATCTAATTCTCTTAATTCCTTATTTTGTAAAGAAACAAGTTGACCATTTTTTAATTTATAAAACTTTCTTTTTCTTTTATAAGCCTTTAAAACATCATAAACTTCATCTTTATCAAGATGAATTGAATCAATATTGATCTCTAATAAATGATTTGATAAATGTACGCCTACTTGAATATCCAATGTCTTTTGATAAGAAATATTATTCAAATCTTCACTTACAAAAACTTGACAATAATTCGCTAAATAAGGTAATCCTTCTTTAAGAAAAGAATACATAAAATCATGATCATACAATAAATAAATAGTATTATTATCAATATCTTCTATATAAGGACGTAAATAGTTTTCAATCAGATCAGCCTCTTTAGAAATATTTGTATTTGTATCATCAAAACCATAAGAAATTCTATCCTCATAAATATATTCTAATTGTATACATATTTGATCATCACTTGTAATATCAGCATATAAATTAATCATATCCTCTTGGTAATAATCATCAAATTGTTTTGTATCCAAATCAATATAGTCTAAAATATCTATCAAAACATATTTATAAAAATCCTTTAAATGTTCTTTATTTATATATAATCCGTTTTCGCTTTCCAACAGTTTTCTAAAAAAAACAATACATTGTCCCTTTAAATCAAAAACATAACGATATAAAATATCATCATAAAATGTATAAATAGAAGAAGTCGATATAATACAATCGTTAAATTCATCATAATCTTCAAAATCTAATATATAATTATCTTCATTATGTACAATTTCTAAAGATATATGTGATTTTTTTTCTTTAAATGCAATATCACAAAAAGAAGAAGGTAAACTTTCCATTAAACTATAAAAAGCATCAATTGTTGTTTCATCAATAACTAACTGTTTTACTACATTTTTTTGTATTGCCATATTCTTGTAATAACAATCTTCTATAAAAGAAATGATTTCTCTTGAATCATCATCAAAAGCATCATAACTATGTATAAATTCAAAGTTTTTCCCATATTTCACATTTTCATGATGAGCTATAGCATGTAGAAATGTCCCAATATTTTTAATAACATATGATTGTCCCAAATGAACAACTCTTAATGATATAGTTAATTGTTGATTCTTTTTCACAAAAACTTTTAATTGATATTCATTTGAAGATAAGGGAATTTGCAACTCTCTTAATAAACGTTCTTTATAAAATTCAATCATTTGAAAGGAATCATTTTGTTTCTTTTCTATGATACGTTCTTGTTTTTGTTGTTCTAGTAAACGATATTGTTGAATTTTATCAATCTTATCCTTTTCATAGAAATAAGGAAAAGTTTGAATATTGGTCTTTTTTAAATAAAGAAGAATAGCACCTATATGACGACAAGAACTTTGACTAGACGAATGATGACAACCACAATGTGTATAGGTTATTTCTCCTTGATGATTAATTTTAATAGATAAAACTTGTGCCTGTCCATCTTCAATAATACGAGCATTCACACGATAACATCCATTATTCTCATCTAAAGATACTGTCATTCTATCTAAAATTTTTTGAACATCTAAAAAATAAGCATAACGATATTCCTTTTCATCATTCACAATTTTTTTAATTTCTCTTTCTTCAATATACATAATCTTTCTCCTTTTTTCTAAAGAATTATTATACCACAAAACCCTTAAAATTGTTTGACAATTTAAATTTTTTTTATATAATTTAAGGGTATGTTTATATAAGGAAATAATGAGTGATTGATATATAGGAGTGTGAAAAGATGAAAAAAGCATTTAGTAATGAGTTATATGTAGAATTACAGTCTAAACATATACAGGAAAGAATTCAAAAATTTGATAATAAATTATATCTTGAATTTGGTGGTAAGTTATTTGATGACCATCATGCTTCACGTGTTTTACCAGGTTTTGAACCTGATAGTAAATTAAAGATGTTATTAACATTGAAAGATAAGGTTGAAATTATTATTGTTGTATGTGCAAAAGATTTAGAAAGACATAAAGTTAGAGGAGATTTGGGAATTTCATATGATGATGAAGTTTTTCGTCTCATTGATGAATATCGTCGTATTGGTTTTTATGTGGGTAGTGTTACAATTACTCAATATGAACACCAAAGAGTTGTAGATACTTTTAAACAAAAGTTAGAAAATAGAGGAATTCGTGTTTTCATGCAATATATTATTGAAGGATATCCTCACCAAGTTGATCATATTATTTCTGATGAAGGTTTTGGAAGAAATGATTATATTCAAACAAGTAAACCTTTAGTTGTTGTGACAGCCCCTGGTCCTGGTTCAGGAAAAATGGCAACTTGTTTATCTCAACTTTATCATGAACATCTTCATGGCATTCATGCTGGCTATGCTAAATTTGAAACATTTCCAATTTGGAATTTACCTTTAAAGCATCCTGTTAATCTTGCTTATGAAGCAGCAACTATTGATTTAAATGATGTGAATATGATTGATCCATTTCATCTTGAAACATATAACGAAACAACTGTCAATTATAATCGTGATATTGAAATTTTCCCAGTTCTTAAAGCTATGTTTACAAAAATCTTCGGAGTTTCACCATATGCTTCTCCTACTGATATGGGAGTCAATATGGCAGGTTATGCGATTATTGATGATGAAGCTGCTCGTGATGCAAGTCGTCGTGAAATTGTAAGAAGATATTATCATGCTCAAGTTGACTATGTTATGGGGAAAATCAAGAGTGATTCTTTAGAGAAAATGCAAATGTTGTTAACACAAGCTGATGTGTGTGTGAATAATAGAAAATGCGCTATTGTTGCTAGTGAAGTTTCTAAAGAAAAGGAATGTCCTGTATGTGCTATTGAATTAAATGATAGTTATTTAATAAGTGGGAAAACATCTTCTCTATTAAGGTGTTCTAGTGCTGCTTTATTAAATGCTTTAAAATATTTAGCACATATCGATCAAGATATTGAACTGATTTCACCTGAGATGTTAAAATCTATTCTTTCATTAAAAAATGATTATTTAAATATCGATAACCCATTATTGGATATTGATGAAGTTTTATTAACATTAACAATTGCTTCTTCTCATGATAAAAATGCTAAGAAGTGTTTAGAAATGCTACCTTTATTAAAAGGTTGTGAAATTCATTCCACAGTGATTTTAAGTAAGAAAGATATGATAACTTTAAGATATTTACATATGAATTTAACTTGTGATCCTAAGTATGCAACTGCTTAGGATTTTCTTTTAAAAAAAAGTGATTATTCATCACCTTTCAATACAACACACTTTCTATATCCAGTTTGAAAATCCACTTCATTTTCTAATACTTCATTATTTATATAATGTTTGATATTTCTAATAACTAAATCTGTAAAGTACTCTCTGGTACTTTCCCATGCATATCCTCCTGAACTATGTGGTGTTACAATTACATTATCAAATGTCCATAATTCATGATCAATAGATAATGGTTCTTCTTCTACAACATCTAAAGCCACTCCATAGAGATAGTCTTGTTTTAAAACTTCTATTAAATCATGAGTGCATATAGCACTTCCTCTACCAACATTAACCAAAACTGCATCCTTTTTCATTTTCATAAGTCTATTTTTATCCATAAGATGAATAGTTTGTGGTGTTTGTGGTAAAGTTAAAATAACAAAATCAGCTAATGGCAAAAGATCATCTAAGCGTTCAATTGTATAAAGTTCATCAATGTATTGAGGTAAAGCACACATATTTCTTTTTACACCAATAACTTTACAATGAAATGATTTCAATCTTTTTGCGATTTCATATCCTAAGTCACCTAACCCTACAATTAAAACTGTACTTTTATATAATTCTTTGCCTGTTTGTAAAGGTTGCCACAATCCATCTTTCATATGTCTTACATATTGATGGATATTTTTATTTAATGTTAAAATCATACCTAGCGTATGTTCTGCTATAGCATTTCCATATGTACCACTTGCATTCGTTAAAATTGTATTTTTATGTAATTTTCCTTCTTCAATATATGCATCACTACCAGCACTATTTAGAAAAATAGCTTTAATATTTGCTCTGTTGAAATCAACCTGATTTCCTGGATTTCCAACAATGATATCACAATCATCTATCATATCCTGAGTAACATCACTAGCAGTGCTATATATAAAATGATACTGTGGAAATGTGTTTTCTATTTTCTCAAAGTTTTCTTTTTTTAACGGAGCTAACATTAAAATGTTCATATAAACCACGTATACTCAATTTAGGTCACTAAGTTGAGTATTTTCTCCTTTCTGACCTTAT
>CAJUJC010000100.1 GCA_910586805.1 uncultured Erysipelotrichales bacterium
GGACATAATGGTAGTGGAAAAAGTACAATTGCAAAATTATTAATGGGATTGCTTGAAAAAAAATCTGGTGAAATTTATGTAAGTGGAATTCCTTTGGATGAAGAACATTTAAATGAGGTTCGTAGTCAAATTGGTATCGTTTTTCAAAATCCTGACAATCAATTTATAGGTGCTACTGTAAGAGATGATATTGCTTTTGGATTAGAGAATATGTGTGTTGAACCAGAAATGATGGATGAGATTATTAATGAATTTGCACAAAAAGTTAATATGCTAGAGTTTTTAGATCATGAGCCTACTAAATTATCAGGAGGCCAAAAGCAACGTGTAGCTATTGCAGGTATTCTTGCAATGTCTCCATCAATTATTATATTAGACGAAGCAACATCTATGCTAGATCCTAAAGGTAAAAAAGAAATTAATGCACTTGTTCATCAATTAAATAGAGATAAAAATATAACTATTCTATCTATTACTCATGATATAGAAGAAGCAGCAACAAGTGATTATGTTATTTTATTAGGAAATGGACAAATTATTGATCAAGGAAAACCTGAAGAGGTTTTAATGAAGCAAAAACAAATTGAAGATTTATCATTAGATATTCCTTTTGCATATAAGATATCACAAGGTTTACAAAAAAGAGGAATAAAGATTGAAAAATATATTAATCAAGAAAAGTTGGTGAAAGAATTATGTCAATTACATTTAAAGAAGTAGAACATATTTATAGTGAAAATACACCTTTTTCTTATCATGCATTAAAAGGAGTCAATTTGAATATTCCTCATGGAAGCATGACAGCGCTTATTGGTCATACTGGAAGTGGTAAATCAACATTAATTCAACATATTAATGCCTTGCTTTTACCAACAAAAGGTGAGGTTAGAATAGAAGATATATTAATAACTGCAACTGATAAACCAAGTACCTTAAAACCATTGAGAAAAAAAGCAGGACTTGTATTTCAGTTCCCCGAATATCAATTGTTTGAAGAAACAATTTTAAAAGATATTATTTTTGGACCAAGGAATTTTGGTGTTTCTGAAGAAGAAGCCACAGTTCTTGCAAAGAAAACTTTAAAGTTAGTTGGATTAGATGAGACATATTTAGAAAAATCACCCTTTGAATTATCTGGTGGGCAAAAAAGAAGGGTTGCAATTGCAGGTATTCTTGCAATGAATCCTGATATTTTAATTCTAGATGAGCCAACTGCTGGGTTAGATCCACAAGGTGCTAAAGAAATGTTAAATCTATTTAAAAAAATTAATGAAATGGGAAAAACTGTTATCATTGTTTCTCATGATATGAATCAAGTTTTAGAATATTGTCAAGATGTTATTGTTATGAATAAAGGGTGTGTAGAAAAACATATTCCTGTAAGTGAATTATTTAAAGAAATTGATTATTTATCAACTTTAAGTATAGATTTACCAATAATTACATCGTTTATATTAGAATTAAATAAAAATGGTTTTAACATTGATTCATCAATTAAAGATATAGATCAATTGATCAATGAAATAGGAGGTCAACTATGAACAATATGATGTTAGGACGTTATCTTCCTATTGACAGTTTTATTCATAAATTAGATCCACGTTTAAAAATAGGTTCTTTGTTGTTATTATTAATTGCTGTTTTTTTTGATGCAGGATTTATTGGTTATGGAATATTAGGTATCTTTGTTATTATTATGGCACTTTTATCTAAAATAAAAGTATCTCAAATTATCAAAGCAGTGAAACCAATGCTTATTATGATGATTTTTCTTATGTTTTTTAATCTATTGTTTATACAAAGAGGAACACTTTTATTGGAATTAGGATTTATAAAAATATATGATGAAGCATTATTACAAACAGCATATATTTTTATACGTTTAATTTTGATTATCATTATGACAACAATTTTAACTGCTACAACAAAGCCCTTAGATTTAACATTGGGAATTGAGCATTTGTTATTACCATTTAAAAAGATTGGTTTTCCTACACATGAAGTTGCAATGATGATTTCTATTGCTTTGCGTTTTATACCAACATTAATGGAAGAAACACAAAGAATAATGAAAGCGCAGGCAAGTCGAGGCGTAGAATTTTCTGAAGGAAGTTTAAAAGAAAAAATTCTTTCGATCGTATCATTAATTATTCCTCTTTTTATCTCAGCTTTTCAAAGAGCTGAAGATTTAGCTAATGCTATGGAAAGTCGAAATTATAATCCTGAAGCTAAGAGAACTCGATATAAACAATTGATTTGGAGATTTGCTGATACAGTTTCTTTCATTTGTGTTATTGTTATGTGTTCATTAGTGATAGGATTGAGTTTTATATTATGAGAGTAAAGTGTATAGTTAGTTATGACGGTAGTCAATTCCATGGTTTTCAAATTCAAAATCATCAAAGAACAGTACAAGGCGAAATTCAAAAGGCTTTAAAAAAAATAAATGAGGAAGATGTGATTATTCATGCATCTGGAAGAACAGATGCAAAAGTTCATGGAGTTCATCAAGTTTTTCACTTTGATACAAAAAAAGAATTACCAGAGGAACAGTGGAAAAGGGCAATTAATCATTTTATGCCTAATGATATTTATATTATAGAAGCAAAATATGTTGATGAAGAATTTCATTCAAGATATAGTGCAGTTAAAAAAGAATATAAATATTACTTAAGTATGAATGAATATAATCCTTTTCAAACAGATTATATATATCAATATGGAAGAGTGTTAGATATTGAACAAATGAAAGATGCGGCTAAAATATTTTTAGGGGAACATGATTTTGCTTCATATTGTTCATATGACCAATATGGTAATACAATAAGAACATTATATACATTAAATATTGAAGAAAAGAATGGAATTGTAACTTTTCAATTGATTGGCAATGGATTTCGACGTTATATGGTGAGACATATTGTGGGTGGACTTATTCAAGTTGGAGCAAAGCGTATTTCAAAGGAAAAATTGAAAGAAATGCTTGATAGTTGTGGGGAGAAAAAATGTTTATTTAAAGCCAAACCACAAGGACTATATTTACAAGAGGTGTTTTATGAGAAAATATAATTATCACACACATACATATCGTTGTGGTCATGCAAATGGGAATGAAGAGGACATGGTGAAAGCAGCTATTGCTATGAAATTAGATGATTTAGGAATATGTTGTCATATACCATTACCACACTATAGAAAACATTTGATATGCTCATTACCAGCAATACGAAGTATAAGGAGCCTTTTGTCACTATGCTTATCTACTTTAAAAAATGGTCCAAGTATGCGTATGCCATACCTTCAATTAGATGAACATTTAACAAAAATTTTAGAGTGCCAAAATAAATATAAAGATCAGATTTGTATTTATAAGGGATTTGAAGCAGAGGGATTGAAAGAATATTTTCCATATTATCAATCATTATTAGATGAGGGTAAAGTTGATTATTTGATACTTGGGCATCATTTTCATAGACATTGCATTCATAGTGATTATTTTGGGAGAGATCATTTAAAGAAGAAAGATATTTATCAATATTGTAATGATGTTGAAAAGGCAATTGAAACAAAGTTATTTAGTTATATTGCACATCCTGATTTATTTTTGATAGGCTATCATGATTATGGAATTGATATGCAAACAGTCGCAAGACGTATTTGTGAAAAGGCAAAGGAATATCATATTCCATTAGAAATGAATGCAGGTGGAATAAGAAGAGGTTTGAAGGAAGTCAATGGAGAAAGTTTATATTCATACCCAAATATTCATTTTTGGAAAATTGCATCTGAAGTTGGAAATGATGTTATTTTAGGATTAGATGCTCATGACCCTTTAGATTTTAATGATATAATATATAAACAAATGTTATCGTTTGCTAAAGAGTTAAATTTAAATGTGATTGATTATTTTGAATTTTTAAAAGGAAATTCTAAAGGTAAAGATTAAATTTCTTCTTTTTATACGATAATCTAAAAAACTTAGTAATAAACACCCAAATTCCTTGACAAAAAGAGCAATATTGCTATAATTATAAATGCCTTATTTTAACGTTGTAGCCCCGGAAACTACAGGAGGATTAAAAATGAGACAAACAACAATGGCTAAAGAAGCCACAATTGAACGTAAATGGTACGTTGTTGATGCTGAAGGTTTAACTTTAGGTCGTTTAGCATCAGAAGTAGCAACTGTGTTAAGAGGTAAACATAAACCAACTTATACACCACATGTAGATACTGGTGATTATGTTATTATCATTAATGCAGAAAAAGTAGTGATGACAGGAAAGAAATTAGATTCAGTAAAATACTATCATCATACTGGATGGTTAGGTGGTTTAAAAGTTAAAACTGCTCGCCAATTCCAAGAATCTGATCCTACAGGATTTGTAGAAGCAGCTGTTAAAGGTATGTTACCTCATAACACACTTGGAAGAAAACAAGGGATGAAATTATTTGTTTACACTGGTAGTGAACATCCACACGCAGCACAAAAACCAGTAGAAATGAAAATTAAGGGATAGGAGGACGAGATAAATGGCTAATGTACAATACAGAGGAACTGGACGTAGAAAGTCTTCAGTAGCACGTGTTATTTTAACACCAGGTGCAGGAAAAATTGTCATCAATGGTAGAGAAGCAAAAGATTATTTACCATCAGATGTATTATTAATGATCGTCAACCAACCACTTGAATTAACTGGAACAACTGGTAAGTTTGATGTAGCTGTAAACGTTTATGGTGGAGGATACACTGGTCAAGCTGGTGCAATCCGTCATGGAATCTCAAGAGCTTTAGTTGAAGCTGGTTCTGATTATAGACCAGTATTAAAAGCAGCTGGATTCTTAACTCGTGATGCACGTGTTAAAGAACGTAAAAAATATGGTCTTAAAGCAGCACGTAGAGCACCACAATTCTCAAAACGTTAATCAAAGCAAATACGAAGAAAGATTCAAGATTATCTTGGATCTTTTTTTGTGCCTTTTAATGAAATAAGAGTAAGTTAGTGGTATAATATACTAATTAATAAAATTTAAAATGAAGAAGGTGATATTATGGTTGATATAATAGAAAGAAATGAAATTGTACAATTTAAGGATGGAGATTTTGTATTAGATGTTAATGTTTCTCCTGATAGTGAAACGGTTTGGTTAAATCAAAAGCAAATAGCTAGTTTGTTTGGAATTGATAGAACTGTTGTTGGGAGACATATTAGAAATATTTTCAAATCAGGGGAACTAGATGAAAATAGCATGTGTGCAAATTTTGCACATATGGGTAAATTTAGTGTTCAAGAATATAATGTAAAGTATTACAATTTAGATGTTATTCTTGCTGTTGGTTATAGAACAAATTCAACTAAAGGTATTATTTTTAGAAAATGGGCTAATAATATATTAAGAGAATACTTATTAAAAGGATATGTTGTCAATGATAAACACTTTCAAGATATTGAATATGTTACAAAAATGCTTGATCAATATAAAACAGCAGGTGGAAAATTACCAACTAATGATGCTATGTTAGAATTTTTAAAAGCTTATCAAAGAGGATTTAAAATACTAGATGATTATGATCATCATACTTTAGAAGTATCTGAAGGACAAAAAGATGTCTATGTCATTCAATATGATGAATGTATAAAATTGATACACAATACAATGTTTGCAAATCAAGGAGATCAATTTGCGATAGAAAGAGATGATTCATTTAAAAGCAGTATATCAACAATATATCAAAGCTTTGGAGGGAATGACTTATATCCAACACTTGAAGATAAAGCAAGTGCATTATTATATTTTATTGTTAAAAACCATAGCTTTATTGATGGTAACAAGAGGATAGGAGCAACTATATTTTTATACTTTTTGGAAAAGAACAATGCGTTATATAAAGATGGAAAAGAAAGAATTAATAATGATGCTTTAGCGACTTTAACAATATTAGTAGCAACGTCTAGACCAGAAGATAAGGATATTATGATGCAACTTATTAAGATAATTATTAAATAAGAATATAGAATGATGAGTTTTTCTGGGTATGGTAACAATAAAGAGACAAATCAAAAATCTCATTGAAAAATATGTTAATAAAATCAATTAATTCGAGTTATACCTTAATTAACTAAACGTTAATCAAAACAAATACGAAGAAGGATTTAAGATTATCTTGGATCTTTTTTGTACTAATAAACAGTTAATAATATAACAAAATAAATATATATTAAAGGTAAGGAGGAATAATAGTGAAT
>CAJUJC010000101.1 GCA_910586805.1 uncultured Erysipelotrichales bacterium
ACAAAAGGTTTTAATTCTTCAATATATCTTTGAGATATATCTTCAAAATCATTCATATAATTCTTAACTTTCATATCCACTCGTTCTTCTTTATTCAACAAATGTGTCATTGTCATAACAGCTTGATTACTACCTTCAATAAGCATCTTTGCGATTTTTTGATCGTTAGTCATCATACTTTTTAATTCAACCATAGATTCTAACATAAACTTATTCTTAACTTCGTCTTCAACATGAGGAGATGTATGTAAAATCTTAGTTTTCAACTCTCCATACTCTTTTCTCTGGTGTAAAACAATATCTCTTAATTGAGGACTTTCAATCTTATCAATCAAATGATCAATCGCTATCATACCCATATTCAAACCATTCAATAATTCTTCTATACATGTATCTTGATTCATAATTATCACCATTTATAGTATGTGATAAAATTATTTATCTATACATACACATTTATTTTTAATCCAACCTACTCTTTCATTATAAATACCATATGTATAATCATCATAAATACCAATAATTTTAATTTTTTCACCCTTTTCAACTGACAACATAAAATCAGTATAATCATCTAAACAATATGTTTGTCCTTGCCTTGTATAAATAAATTCATTTTTTATATATAAAGTCATTTGGGTGTCTTTTTGATAACATAAACTAAACTGTCTCCCTTTTTCTAAAACTTCAATTTCAAAATGAGGAAAACTAATTTTATGAGTATCCTTTTTATCTTTATGGACACTTGTTAAAACTGTCGCATATGGTAATGGTTGTACATACTCTTTTTGATATGTAATATTCCCATTTTTAGATTCAATAATCAAAGCATTAAGTTGTGATACATTTTTAATACCTGTACCACCATCAATACAAATAATTTTTCTTAGTTCATCAATAATAATATTATTATTAATGTAATCTTTAAAATAATTAGATGTTGGTAAATGTCCTACAACTACAATTTCATCTAATAAATGTCCTTGATTATAAAATTGTTGCATTTCTAATAAAGATGATAAAGAACTCTTTTCATAATTTTTTATCATGTCAACTCCAGCATGCACAAATAAAAAATGATTAAATTTTAATGTCACTGGTAAATGAGAAACATAATTTAACTCACTTTTCAAATACTCAGCTATTTTCTTTTGAACTCCTAGGGCTGTTTCATGACCATCATCTAAATGTAATTTATGATAGGCTTCTCGAATACATCCATTAGAAGAAACTCTTTTAAAATATTTAGGTATTTGATTTGCAAGTTCAGGTATTGTAAGCAAAGCATCCATCGCCCATTCACAATTTCCAGCTAAAACGAAAGTTTTTTCATTTTTATCTAATTCCTGAACAAAATGAATAGTATCAATAACCTGATCTCCCTTTTCCACAAAATCTCCCAAAATAACCAAGTAATCATTAGACATATAATTGATTTTTCTAAGTAAACTACGGAAACGATCTAAATGTCCATGAATATCACTAATAACAATTAAACGATAATCCCCTTTAACTTTCTTTTTAAGATGTTTTGGTTGTATCATTATTATCACCACCTACTTATAGTATAACCTACTCAAAGAAAAAAGACTATTGAAATCAATAGTCTTCGCTCATTTTATAAACCTTTTTCAGTAATTTCTCTTGCTACATCATCTTTGATTGTAACACCAGCTGCTTCTAATTCAGCAATTTTTTCAGCGAATTGTGGTAAGTATTTTTTATGAGCAATTAATAATTCATCTAATACTTTCTTTGCATTTTCCCCAGCAGGAATTTGTGGATTTAAGATAAATGCTTGTAATGCTTTACCATAATCTCCAGTAACAGCAGCTTCTTCAACACACATTTCCATATTTTTCATGCATTGTAACCATCCTCTTTCAGCAGGTTGTAATGGTCCAAATGCAATGGCTTTAGCCCCAGTTGCGCCAATTAAAGCAGATACTTCAACTGCACAATCAACTGGTAAATCAGGAACTGCACCATTATTTTTAGTTGTAACAACAATGTGTCTATTCGCATTTGAGTAGATTGATGCAATTGTTTCACAAGCCGCATCAGAGTAGTGAGCCCCACCACGTTTAGCTAATTGTTCTGGTTTATGATCTAAGTTAGGATCTTTATATAATTCAAATAATTCTTCTTCTGTTTGTTTAACTTGTTGACCACGAGTTCCAATAGTATTGTATTCTTCTAAACCATGAGCTAACATTTCTTGTTGGCGATAATAATATCTATGATATCCACAAGGAATCATTTTCATAGTATCTAACTGTTCTTTAAAGAATGGAATATCATGAATGTTTGCAGGAAGACCACCATCTTTTCCTTCATACATTGCATCAATGATATTTTGAGTAACTTCATGCCCATGTAAATCATAAACTTTATGCCAATGGAAATGATTCAATCCAGCAAATTTATAAACCAATTCATCTAAAGTTTTCCCAATTGTTTCTGGTTCTTTCATCATAGCACCTACTGGTACGTTACATAAACCGATAACTTTGTCCCATTTCCCATATTTCATAACAGCTTCAGTAACCATACCACTTGGATTTGTAAAATTAACTAACCAAGCATCTGGACATAATTCTTTCATATCTTCAACAATACCTAAAATAACAGGAATTGTTCTAAATGCTTTAAAAATTCCTCCAGCACCATTTGTTTCTTGTCCCAACATTCCATAAGAGAAAGGAATTCTTTCATCTTTAATACGTGCATTTAATAAACCAACTCTAAATTGTGTAGTTACAAAATCAGCTCCTGGTAATGCTTCTCTTCTATCTAATGTCATATGAACTTTAACATCATAAGGAGATGCATCCCACATACGTTGAGCCATTGCTCCTACGATTTCCATTTTTTCTTTTCCATCTTCAATGTCTACTAACCACATTTCTTTGATTGGAAGTTCATCATATCTTTTGATAAATCCTTCCATTAATTCTGGAGTATAACTACTTCCTCCTCCAATTGTTACAATTTTTACAGGTTTCTTTTCCATGTATTTGTCCTCCTTTATCTATATGTATAGTATACAGTAATTTAAATAAAATTACCCTCTTTTTTTCACATATTGAAAATGATTTTATTATCTATATTCTATTGACTATATATAATACCCACAAAATCACATAAAAAGATTTATAAGTTACAAAATCAATCACAAAAAACACCTCTATCCAATCAAGGGTAAAAGCTTTTTACTACTGTTTACTTAATCATTTTTGGAAAGCATTAATCAAAAGACTATTTCTAGTATATAAAATTTATTAAAGGCAATTTGTATTTGATTTAATAATCATATATATTTCTACGTTTCTATATGTATCTTTTATTATAATTAAATACATAATTTCTGATACATTTTTAACAAAAACTATACATTTATTTCATTTGTTTGTATATATATAACAAACGAGGCTAGTTTGTTTGAAGTATTTATACTTCAATAATATTATAAATTTATAATAAGCATTTATAAAGGTTCAATTATGGTTCTTTTTTAGCTTAGACAATTACACGAATAGGTAATTTATTTTCTAGATTACTTGTTTTGAATATTTTTACCTGACGCATTCAAATTCTTGATAGAAAAGAAGCTGAACGAAACCAACTTCTTAAAATAGTTATTTCGTTACAGCCTCTCTTTTACAAATTTAAAAAACTTCATTTTTATAAATTAATTGTTATCATTAACTATTTATTTCTATTTGCATAATACTTTCTCACTTGCAATTGAGTTTTTCTAATATGCTTTTGGATCGTTTCTTTTGCTTGATCCTTATCTCCTGCAATGATTGTTTCTAAAATAGCACAATGTTCTTTTAAAGCACCTTCTAATCTTTCAGGACGTTTAATAGAATGACGACTTGTGACAGAAACATAATAATGAACATCTTTTAACAATTGTTCAAAATATCTTGATTGTGTTGCCTGATAAATAGTCTCATGATAAAGAATATTTAAGTCGTTAATCTTATCCTGATCTTTTTTTAATGTATAAAATTCCATCAATTCGAAAACTTCTTTAATCTTTGCAAGATGAATCTCATCCATACGATCAATAGCCAATTGAATAGCAAGTCCCTCTAATAAAAGACGAATTTCGAACATATCATCAATATCTCTAGGTGAGAACCCCTTAACATACACACCTTTATTAGGAATACTTTCCACAAGTCCTTCTAACTCTAATTGCTTTAACGCTTCTCTAATAGGTGTTCGACTAATTTTTAGTTCACTAGCTAATGATAACTCATTTAATTTTTGACCATTTTCATACTCATCATTTAAAATACGTTCCCTTAAAATATCAAAAATTTTATTTCCTAATGAACCATGCGATACCTGTTCAAACAAACTGTGTGATGGCATATTTCCCCTCCCCTTTCTTTTTTATAAATGATTAATAATAGCTTGTGTAAATTCAGTCGTCGTTGCTTTTCCTCCAATATCAGGAGTTAGCACTTGTCCTTCTTCAACAACTTGGGATAAGGCTTCTCTTAATTGATTGGCTTCCTTTGTTTTTCCTAATGCTTCTAGCATTAGTGCAAATGCCAATAACAACGCACTTGGATTCGCAATATTCTTTCCAGCAATATCAGGAGCGCTTCCATGAACTGCTTCATAAATACGATACTCATCTCCAATATTCCCACTTGGTGCAAATCCTAAACCTCCAACTAAGCCAGCGCATAGATCTGAAACAATATCTCCATATAAATTAGGTGCAACAAGAACATCAAAAGTTTCAGGTCTTAATACAAGTTGCATACACATATTATCAATAATGACTTCCTGTGTTTCAATTTCAGGATAATCTTTTGCGACATCTCTATAAGCTTCTAAAAACAAACCATCTGTAAATTTCATAATATTTGCCTTATGAATAGCTGTCACTTTTTTTCTACCATTGATTTTAGCATATTCAAAGGCATATCGGCAAATCTTTTCACTCGCTTCTCTTGTAATTAATTTCACACCATTAGCTATATTTTCATTCACCATATATTCAATACCTTTATATAAATCTTCGGTATTTTCTCTAATCATAACCAAATCAATATTTTCATATTTAGATTTAATCCCATTAAAAGAACGAATAGGTCTTACATTTGCATATGTTGAAAATTGCTGACGTAAAGCAACATTTACACTCCTAAATCCTGTTCCAATAGGAGTTGCAGTTGGTCCTTTTAACGCCCATTTATATTTTTTTATAGCATCAACCAATCCAGGTTCAAAAACTTCTTTTGTTTGGCTTGCATATTCAGCCCCTGCCTGATATGTTACCCATTCAATATCTAAATTCATGGCAAGTGTTATATCTTTAACACTTTGGGAAATCTCAGGACCAATACCATCACCAGGTATTAAAACAGCTTTCATTAAAAATCTCCTCCTAACTCTTTAATGGCATTCAACAATCCACCATGTAAAATCATCACTTTTTCTCTTGGAGAAAGTTTCAATCCTACTGATATTGTTTCGTTTGTTGTTGTATTTTTAACAATAATATCTTTATTCTTCTCAACAGCTTCTTTAACATCTAACAAAACATAAGAATCTATATCATTAAAGAAATCATATCCTTTTTTATCAATAATCAAAGGCAAAATGCCATTATTAATTAAATTAGATCTATGAATTCTAGCAAAAGACAATGCAAATATAGCTTTAATCTTTAAATAATTAGGAACTAAGGCTGCATGTTCTCTTGAAGAACCCTGTCCATAATTATCTCCTCCTACAATAAAGCCACCATTATTTTCAATAGCTCTATTATAGAATTGATCATCAACCTTACAAAAAGAGAATTTTGCAAGATGTGGAACATTTGATCTAAATGGTAATAATTTAGAATCTGAAGGAACAATATGATCAGTAGAAATATTATCTCCAACTTTTAATACCACTTTCCCTTCAATATCTTTATCAAGTTTTTCACCTCTAGGAACAGGTTTAATATTAGGTCCCATATAAACATCAGTATGAGGGTCATATTCATTAATAAAATAATTTGCATTTTTAATAAATGGTGTACTTGGAACTTCATTTAAATACATATCATCTACAAATTCACAAGAAAAATACCCTTTGATTGCAGATAAAGCTGCAATTTCAGGTGATACCAAATAAACACCTGCATCATTTGTTCCTGAACGTCCTTTAAAATTACGATTAA
>CAJUJC010000102.1 GCA_910586805.1 uncultured Erysipelotrichales bacterium
ATAAGGGACGTGGACCTGTCGCAACATTGTTAGTGCAAAACGGAACTTTAAGAACAGGAGATCCAATTGTTGTTGGAACAGCATTTGGTCGTGTTCGTCAAATGTTAGACGATAGTGGTAGAGAATTAAGAGAAGCTTGTCCTTCTACACCAGTAGAAATTACAGGTTTAAATGATGTCCCTATAGCTGGTGATAAATTTATGGCATTTGAAACTGAAAAAATGGCTCGTCATGTTGGTGAAGAACGTCAAAAAGCAAAACAAGAAGAAAATAGAGGAACATCTTCAGCGATGAGTTTAGATGATTTATTTGCTCAAATTAAAGATGGAGAAGTTGTTGATTTAAATATTATTGTTAAAGCTGATGTGAATGGAACTGCTGAAGCAGTCAAAGGTTCATTAGAAAAAATTGAAGTAGAAGGTGCTAAAGTTAATGTTATTCGTTCAACAGTAGGTGCCATTAGCGAATCTGATGTCTTACTTGCAAGTGCATCTCGTGCTATTATTTATGGTTTCAATGTTCGTCCTGATGCAAATGTTAGAAGAAAAGCTGAAGAAGAAGGTGTTGAAATTAGATTACACAACATCATCTATAAAATGGTTGAAGAAATTGAAGCGGCTATGAAAGGTATGTTAGCACCAGAATTAGAAGAGGTTGTTACAGGACAAGCTGAAATTAGACAAGTTATTAAAGTTTCTAAAGTTGGTAATATTGCTGGATGCTATGTGACTGATGGTTATATTCGTAGAGACTGTGGTATTCGTCTTATTCGTGATGGTGTTGTTGTTTATGAAGGAAAACTTGCTTCATTAAAACGTTTTAAAGATGATGCAAAAGAAGTTTCAACTGGTTATGAATGTGGTATGACAATTGAAAATTATAATGATATCAAAGAAGGAGATATTATTGAAGGTTATATCATGAAAGAAGTAGAAAGAAAGTAGAAGTGATTATTCATGGCAATGAAGAAAGAAAAAATGGATAATATTATCCAAAAAGAATTATCATCTATTTTACAAACTGAGGTTAAAGATCCACAAATTGGTTTTTGTACGATTACAGATGTGGATGTTACAAATGATTTTTCTATTGCAAAAGTCTATGTTTCTTTTTTAGGAAAATATACTCATAAAAATATGCAAGCATTAGAAAGATCAAAAGGATTTATTCGTTCTATTCTAGCGAAAAGATTAACGATAAGAAAATGTCCAGAAATTCAATTTGTATTAGATATCTCTTTGGAATATGGAAATAAGATAGAAAAAATTATTAAAGATATCAATGATGATAAAAAGAGTTGATACTATGTATTATAATTTAGTATAAAAATAATAAGGAAGTAGCAAAATAGTTACTTCCTTTATTATATCTAAAGTAAAATTATAGAATATTTTATTGCTTTTTAATTTGTTATAAAATTTCATATGAACTTATTATTTAATTTCTTTTTTTACACATATTAATTATAGAATTTAAAGTGTTTTTATTTGAAGTCATTTTTAAAAATGTTATAATAATATATAGGAGGACATATAAAATGAAGAAATGTATTACAAACGGGAAAATTATTTTACACGATGAAATCGTAGAAAAAAATGTATTTATCGAAAATGATAAAATTATTGAAATAAGTGATAGACAACCTATAAATGAAGAAATCATTGATGCAAATGGATTGTATGTAAGTCCTGGTTTTGTAGATGTTCATACACATGGACGAGGTGGTAGTGATACAATGTATGCTACATTTGAAGATTTGAATATAATTTCAAAAGCAACTTTAAAAACAGGGGTTACATCTTTTTTACCAACAACAATGACTATGCCTGTTGATGCTATTGCAAAGGCTATTGAAAATATTGCTATCAATAAAGATAAAGTTGAAGGTGCACAAGTTTTAGGGACTCACCTTGAAGGTCCATTTTTTAATAAAATATACAAAGGAGCTCAACCTGAAGAATGTATGATTTTACCAACTGTAGATAATTATTTATCTTTTGTTAAAGAGTATCAGGATATTGTTAGAAAAATTTCAATTGCTCCTGAGTTAGAACACTCTTTAGAATTAATTGAATATTTAAAAGACAAAAATACTGTTGTTTCTTTAGGACACACAAATGCAACTTATGAAGAAGCACAAAAAGCTATCGATGCTGGAGCAACTTCAGGAACACATACTTATAATGCCATGACACCATTAACTCATAGAGCTCCAGGTGTTGTTGGTGCTGTTATGACAAATAATAGTGTTTATGCTGAATTAATTTTAGATGGTGTTCATGTTCATTATGCTGCTGCGAGAGCTTTATTAGGGACAAAAGGTAAAGATAAAGTTATTTTAATTACTGATTCTTTAGAAGCAGCTGGTTTAGAAGATGGTAAGTATTTACTAGGAAACCAAGATGTTTATGTGAAAAATGGTGAAGCAAGATTATTAAGTGGTGCTTTGGCTGGAAGTATTGTTTCTATGAATGTTGCAGTTAAAAATGCATATCATCATTTAGGAATAACATTAAATGAAGCTGTTAATCTTGCAAGTTATAACCCTGCAAAAAGCATAAATGAAGATTTATTGGGTGAAATCAAAGTGGGAAATTTTGCTGATATCATTTTCTTTGATGAAGATATTGATGTGAAAAATGTTATGATTAAAGGACAATTAAAATAGGAGGAATGGATAGTATGGCAATTTTAAAAAATAATTTTTTAGAAGTTGAGTTAAATCCAAAAGGGGCAGAAATTATTAAAATAGTAGGTATGCAAGATGGATTAAATTATATGTGGAGAAGAGATCCTATTTTATGGGCAAACAGTGCTCCGATTCTTTTTCCAATTGTAGGAGCTTTGCAAAATAATGAATGTCGTATAGATGGGCAAACTTATACAATGACTCAACATGGCTTTTCTCGTCATAATATTTATCAAACTCATCAATTGTCTGAAACTAGTGTTGAATTTGAATTAACACCAAATGAAGATATTTTAAAGCAATATCCATATTTATTTAATTTAAAGGTTATTTATACATTGAATGACAATCAACTAGAATGTAAATGTATTGTGAAAAATATGGATGATAAAACAATTTATTTCCAAATAGGTGGACATCCTGCTTTTGCTTGTCCATTATTAGAAAATGAATCAAGTAATGATTACTATATTGAATTTGAAAAAAATGAATCATTAGAACAAAAAATTATAGATGTTGAACATAGAGGAATGTCACATGAACGTTCTTTATTGTTTGATAATGAAAAACGCTTCTTTGTAAGACAGGAAATGTTTTCTAATGATGCTATTGTAGTTAAAGATTTTCAATCAAAATATGTGAGTTTAAAATCATTAAATCATAAGAAATCAATTCGTTTTATTATGGATAATTTTGATCATTTAGGAATTTGGGCAAGTAAACATGTTGGTGGTTTATTGGCTATTGAACCTTGGGTTGGACATAGTGATTATGTTGATTTTACAGGCGATTTTAAAGATAAAGAAAGTGTTGTTACATTAGCTCAACATGAAGAATTTACTTGTACATTTACTATAGAAATCAACCAATAGTGACAAATTTTGAGAAACATTTATGATAAAATAAGTTCATGAAAGTAAAAATTATAGAAAAAACACATGAACTCGATTTAGAAGATGCTTTAAATTGTTTTTTAGAAAACGAAAAACCAAATATTCAAAATATGTTTTATGAAGTTGCATTGACATCACATAATGGTGAATTAGAATACAGTTTTAGTTGTATGATTGTATATTTATAGGAAAAATCGCCATAATAAATATGGAGGTGAGCTTCAATGGCTAAAGATGTAAGATGCAGCGTTGAAAGTTGTAAATATCATTGTGATGGACATTGTGAAGCAAATTCTATTAAAGTAGGAAATTGTCATTGCAAATGTGCAAAAGATATTGCCGAAACTTCATGTGATACATTTGAATTAAAATAAAAAGACTATGTATTGTAGTCTTTTTTTGTTATAATGTGAATGGTGATTATAATGATGAAAAAAGTAGGAATGATTTTATTCATTTTTATGATATTAGGATGTTCTTCTAAGCAGTCATTAGAAAGTCAGCAATTTGAAGAATATTACCAAATAAGAGAACAGTTATTACAACAAGATGAATTTGAAGAAATAAAAGATTTTTCAGTGACTTTAGTATATAATCAAGTAGATAATCAATATCGATATGATATAGTCATAGATTATCCTCAAATTGATATGTATGATATTACAGCTATGGTTTATGCTGATGAAAATGAAGAAGAGATGTGTCCTAGTCTTGGAATACTAGAAGATAATCAGTATCATTTAAAAAAAGGTTATGTCAATAAGCAAGAAGGATTTTATAAAGGGATTCAGTTGTCAGGAAAAACATCACAAAAAAAGGTTGTTTTTTTATATGTGAGTTACTATTTAGATGAAGAATTAACACAAAAAATAGAAAAGTATATAGAGGTTCAAGATGAGATTAGATAAATTATTAGCCCATAGTGGTTTTGGGACACGTAAAGAAGTTAAAGATTTGATTAAAAAAGGATATGTTACAGTTAATGATATAGTTATCAAAAAAGATAAAACGCAAATTGATATTGAAAAAGATGTTGTGAAAGTTTATGATGAAGTGATTGTATATGAAGAATTTGTATACTATATGTTAAATAAACCAGGTGGTTATGTGAGTGCAACTGAAGATAATATTTATCCTACTGTTGTAGAACTTATTGATGATTATTATAGAAATGATCTGTTTCCTGTTGGAAGGTTAGATGTTGATACTGAAGGACTATTGTTGATGACAAACGATGGTGTTTTAGCTCATCAATTGACATCACCTAAATATCATTGCCCTAAAGTTTATTATGCAAAAATCAAAGGTGTTGTTACACAAGAGGATGTTGATTTATTTAGACAAGGGATAACGATTGATAATGATTATGTATGTAAAAGTGCTCAATTAAATATTTTATCAACAAATGAAAACTCAAGTGAGATTGAAGTCACTATATATGAAGGAAAGTTTCATCAAGTTAAAAAAATGTTTTTAGCAGTAGGTAAGGAAGTTATTTATTTAAAAAGAATAAGAATGAAGGATTTATTTTTAGATAAAAATTTGAAACTTGGAGAATTTAGACGATTAACTTATGAAGAATTAGATAGATTAAAAGGTTAATTTGTGTTACAATAAAAAAAGATTTATGGAGGAGTATGTGCTATATGCGTTTAAGAAATAACCCAAAAGCAAATGAAATTTTAGAAAATCACAAAGAGTTTGTTGTATTAAATACAAAAAAGTATAAAGGGCGTTGGAAAGACGTTTTTTCTAACAATAATCCTATCTACATAGAAATTGGCATGGGGAAGGGAGATTTTATTATTGAAAATGCTTCACGATATCCTCATATTAATTTTATTGGTATTGAAAAATTTCCTAGTGTTTTAGTGGGAGCAGTAAAAAAATATGATGAAGTTGGACAGTTAGATAATTTAAAATTCATGAAAGAAGATGCAATATTTTTAAATGAGGTGTTTGAAGATAACGAGGTTGATTGTATTTACTTAAATTTTAGTGATCCATGGCCAAAGAAAAAGCATGCGAAAAGACGCTTGACATCACATACATTTTTACCAGTCTATGAAAAGATTTTGAAAAAGCAAGGTGAATTAATTTTAAAAACTGATAATCGTACATTATTTGAATTTTCTTTAATATCATTTCAGCAATTTGGTATGAATTTTCAAGATGTATGTTTAGATTTACATCACAGTGATGGTTATGAAGACAATATTCAAACTGAGTATGAAAGAAAGTTTTCACCATATGGTCCAATTTATAGGATTGTAACAACATTTAAAGGAGAAAATAAAAATGGATGAACTATTAAGAATAAAAACATTGGAAGATTATGAAAAAGCTATACAAGGTCATTCTATGTTGGTTTTTTCAACAACATGGTGTCCTGATTGTCACTTTTTAAAAACATTTATCAATGATTTGGTTGCTAAAAATACTGAATGGACTTTCTATTATGTAGATAGAGATGAAATGGTTGATTTGTGTATTGA
>CAJUJC010000103.1 GCA_910586805.1 uncultured Erysipelotrichales bacterium
TTCAATTATTATCATCAGAGAAATTAGAGAAACTTAAAGAAAACATATATACATTCAATACAATTGAAGAAATTAAAGAATTTATGAGAAACTTGTAATCAAGTTTCTTCTTTTCTTTTGTCATCAAAGTGTCACCATTGTATAATAAAATAGAAATTAAAAACAAGTTTAAAACTATTAAATGTTAATTTACATACATGAAGCATGGAAAATGGAGGAAAGTATGAAAACAATATTATTAGCAGAAGATGATATTGCATTATCTAAATCATTAACAATAGCTTTACAAATGAAAGAATATAATGTTATTGCTGTACATTGTTATAGAGATGCTTATATTAAATTTAAGGAAAATAAAGTACAAGCTGTTATTTTAGATATTCAACTCCCTGATGGTAATGGGATTCAATTATGTAAAGATATTCGTAAGGATTCACAAGTTCCTATTTTATTTTTAACTGCAAGTGATAGTGAAGATAAGATTGTAGAAGGATTAAATAGTGGTGGAGATGATTATATGACTAAACCCTTTCGCATTCAGGAACTTTATGCAAGATTGAATGCCATTATGAGAAGAGGTGGTTTTCATTCGCATATTATAAAATTTGGGAATTGTGAAATTGATTTAAAAAGAAGAGAAGTTTTTAAAAAAGGAGAAAGCATTGTCTTATCACCAATAGATTTTGAAATTTTAAAACAACTTCTTTTATCAAAAGATAGAGTTCTTACAAGACAACAATTATTAGATATTATCGAAAAAGATGGACAATATAATGTAGAAAATAATACTTTATCTGTTCATATTAAACGACTACGTCATAAATTAGGAATATTTCAAAATTTACCCTATATAGAAACAGTAAGGGGAATAGGATATAGAATGAATAAAGAGGTTTTCTATGGAAACGAATAATAGAATTTTTATAAAATTAAAATATCTTTTTATTATTGTGATTATGATAGAAATAGTGCTGAATTATGTTTTACCAAGCCCTTATCTTTTTATAGGAAATATAATGATTTTAGCAGTGTTTTATTATGTAAGTAAATCTATTATTACAAAATTGTATAAAGATATAAGAAGTGTGATCTATTCTATTCATCATAATGATCATTATATAATTGAAGATGGCGATTTAGGTTTATTGTATGATGAAGTGAAACAACTTCAAAAAAGAAGTGAGGCTTATGAACAAAGAATAGAAGATGAAAAACAAAAATTAAGAAAAACAATTGAAGATATTTGTCATCAGTTAAAAACACCTCTAACAAGTATTAGTATCTACAATGAATTATTGGAAAATGATTATCAACAGGACTATGTAAAAGAATCTTCTAAACAAATCGAAAAAATGACATACCTTATAAATAATTTATTAACATTAGCAAAATTAGAAAATAATCAAATAGAATTTGACTTTCAAGATTTATATATAAAAAATGTAATTCAATTATCCTTACAATCCTTAAGTTCGCTTATTCAATCTCATAATATCATTGTAGAAATAGATGATTGCAATGTTCATTTCCATTGTGATGAAAGTTGGTTACAGGAAGCATTATCTAATATTTTGAAAAATAATATTGAACATGGATGTTCAAAGATACATATCTCCTTTATAGAATATGATCGATATATAAAAATAATTATTCATAACAATGGAGAGGAAATTCCATCTCAAGATTTACCACATATCTTTGAAAGATTCTATCGTACACTTCATCAACAAGGAGTGGGTATTGGGTTATCCCTAAGTCAAGAAATTATTCAAAGACATCATGGAAGTATTGAAGTTTCTAATCAAAATGGTGTTGTGTTTGAAATTCTATTACCTATTTATCAATTAAACCATAAATATGCATTGTCATAAAAGTGTAAGACTATTGTGTCATAATATAGATACAAGGAGGTAGCAATAATGAATTATATTGTCAAAATGAATAATATTACCAAGAGGTATGGAAAAGGTGCACAGGAAGTTTGTGCTTTAAATCATGTAAATCTTGATATTGAAGAAGGGACATTTGTTGCAATTGTAGGGAAAAGTGGTAGTGGAAAATCAACTTTATTACATATTATGGGTGGCTTAGAAAAGCCTGAAAGTGGAGATGTGAAAATACAAGATATATCTTTATATCAAATGAAAGAAGATAAATTAACAATATTAAGGAGAAGAAAAATAGGTTTTGTCTTTCAGTTTTTTAATTTAATTCCTAGTCAAAATGTTTATGAAAATATTATTTTACCATTACAATTAGATGGCAGAGAAGAGGATGAGGAATATATTAATGATATTATTCATATTTTAGGGCTTCAAGATAAAAAGGTTGCTTATATTGATGAACTGTCTGGTGGACAACAACAACGTGTTGCGATAGCTAGGTCACTAGCAACAAGACCATCTATTATCTTATTAGATGAACCTACTGGAAATTTGGACTCTCATAATAGTCAAGAAGTTATAGATTTATTAAAAATATCCCAACGAAAATATCATCAAACAATTGTTATGGTAACACACGATGCTCTTTTTGCAAGCAAAGCGGATAGAGTTATTACCATTGAAGATGGAAAGATTGTTGGTGATGAATATGTTTAAGAATAATTATATAAAAAAACTTGCTTTTGATAATATCAAAAAACAAAAGAAATTATATAAATTTGTATTCATGGCTTTAACGCTTGCATTCTTTTTAACAACGATTTCTTCTATATTATTTATATCATTTGAAGATATTGGGTTTATTGAAAGATCTCAAAGATATGGAAGATGGTCACTTGCAATAGAAAATATAACTCATGAGCAAATGGAAACTATGAACAAAAATCCTTATGTACAAGAAAAAGGAATTGTTTATGATTTGGGTCAATTATCTTTTAAGAATAGAAATACAGGTTCACTGATATCTATTGATGCAGAAACACAAAAATTATTATCATTACAATTAAAAGAAGGAAGAATGCCCTTATCAAAAAATGAAATTGCAATAGAGGAAGATGAATTAACATCATTAGGTATTCCGCATTATCTTAATCAAACACTTACATTTATCAAAGATGGAAGAGAAATTCAATACAAACTTGTTGGTATTGTTCAAAACTATACACATTCTTATTTATTACCAATAGGTTCTTTAATAACATATGGAGAAACATCATCACAAAAAATAGGTTTATATAATAGTGAAGATAACGCAACTTTATTTAATCGTGCTATTGAAAATGGATTCTATGAAGGGGCTTGTTTTAATGTTTTTACATATACATTAATTTCATATGATGAAGGAAACCAGTGTTTTGTTAATAGAGATGTTACGATAGAAGTACAGCTTTATATTTCTTTTATTGGATTCAGTGGAGTTTTAGGAACAATGGTTTCTTCCATGAAGAAAAGAGAGAATTATTTTATTTTGATGAGAGCTATAGGTGCAACAAAAAAACAAATTCAAAAATTGATTTTATATGAGGGCGTTTTATTAGAAATCATATCTATGGTTACTGGAATAATTATAGGTGGTATAGTAAGCCTCGTTATATTATGGGGTTATCATTATTATATAAATAATCCATTTATTTTTATCATTAATAAAATATATTGGATGCAAATTATAATTATGTCATGTACATGTTTTGTAGCTATTATACTTCCATCTATTTATGTTTATACAATCCCATTAGTTGGTAAATTAACGCAAAAAGTTTATGGAAAAAAAGTAAGGCAGAAAAGAAAAGCAAATGTTTTTTCACTATCTTTAAGAGAAATATCTCATCATAAAATGATGACATGTTTAATTATTATAATATTAATTGCTGAAATGGTGGTAAGTTATTTTGGAATGTGTTCTATAAATAATTTTATTGATTCTATGGAAAGGTTGAATATGAATAAAGATTTTGACTATGTTTTAAAGCAAGAGTATATGGATCATCCTGAAATGAATCTAACAGATCAGCAGATTCAATCATTAACAACTCTTTCAGGAATTTCATCACAAGTTATTCATAGTCATTGTGTTAATATAAGTTATGATGGAATAGAAAATAGTCCCCTTGCTATTGAATATGTTCCCACAAATTTATCTCATCAATATACTCAACTTACCAATGCAGTGATAGCTTATTATGAAAATGAAGAAGATTTGTTAGACATATTTCAAAAATATCATTTAAAAGGGAATACAAATCTCAAAGATTATGAAGCGATTATCTTCAAGCCACATTTTTATCCTCATGAAGAAAATGGAACAGCAGTCACATTAGATAGTGATAATGATATTGAAAGAGAAGAATATAAGGAAAGAGGTTTAGATATTGGAAGTGAGATAGATGTTATATATAGTGAAGATGAAAGTAGTGAAGAAGCAAAAGTTATGAGTCAACCATTAAAAATTGTGGGGACATTAATGATAGAGAAAATGGATAAAGAAGATGAAAGTTTGTTTCAAACATGGGGTTCTTATTTATTGATTGTTAATAAAGAAATGTATCAAAAATATTTTACATATGATTTTAATCAATATTTATTATTTAATGTAGAAAATAATGAGAATATAGGACAATTTAAACAAAATATTTTATCTTTAGCTAAAGATTATTCATTTGATTATCAGGATACTCATGCATCAAGACAAATTGAAAAAACATTAAATTATGAACAAGTTTTTAAAGATATTATTTTTATGACTCTTGTATTTGTAGGTATCATAACACTTATTTATATACAAAGAAAAATATATATTTTATCAATAAGGCATGAAATTAGTTTGAATCGAGCAATAGGAATGACTAAAAAACAAATACTTATAATATATGGTTTGAATGGTTTATATATGTATTGTCTTGGTTTTATTGGATTTATAGGTGGTTTTTTATTGAATAGTTTATCAGGAGGAATGAAAGAAGGTTGGTATAAAGAATTTATATCGATTGCTTTTGAATATAAAAATATCATTATGTATCTTATTTTAGGAGTGGTATTTATTATAACAATGTTATTGCCTGTTATTAATGTTTTAAAAGAGAATATGCTAATGTATTTAAAACAAGATTAGCTGTTTGCTATGAACATCTTTTCTTTTGTGTTTGTATTAAGATAGTGTATAATAAATAAAAAGAGGAGGATTTTATGCAAGATATATATGATTTTATTAAACAAAAGTGTTTGGAAAGTGAAAGTTGTCATCCGTTAACGTTGATACAGGAAATGATGAAAGATGAGAGAATTCATATGCATGGACCAGAGCATCATGTTTTAGATGGTTCATGTTTATTGGTCGCTTTGCATAATGTAGGAATGGATTTTGATTTGGAGAAGGCATTGGATGAGATGATGGAAAGAGGAAGGAAAATGCCAGGAGCAACATGTGGACAATGGGGTGTTTGTGGCTCAGCAGCATCATTAGGAGCAGCTTTAGCTATTGTACACAAAACAACACCATTAAGTTCTAACGAATATTATAAAGATAATTTAAAATATGTGTCTAAAGCATTGGATAAGATTGGTGATGTAGGTGGTCCAAGATGTTGTAAAAGAAATGCTTTTCTTTCTATGTTGACAATAATTGATTTTGTGAAAGAAAGATATGGAATTGAATTAGAAAAGGAAAATGTTGAATGTGAATTTTCTTCTATGAATAAGCAATGTATAAAAGAAGAGTGTCCATTTTTTAAGGGGTGAGAAAATGAGCGTTATAAGTATTCGAAATCTTACAAAGGATTATGGAAATCATAAAGGTGTTTTTGATGTGAGTTTTGAAGTTCATCAAGGTGAAGTGCTTGGATTTTTAGGACCAAATGGAAGTGGTAAAACAACAACAATTCGTCATTTGATGGGATTTATGAAACAAAATCAGGGACAGGTTTTTATTAATGGTAGAGATTGTTTTCTTGAATCTCAATATGTACAAAATGAGGTTGGCTATTTGCCAGGTGAGATTG
>CAJUJC010000104.1 GCA_910586805.1 uncultured Erysipelotrichales bacterium
ATATAACAATTTGTTTGCATTTTTCCAACAATCAATTTTTTTAACATATAAAATCTCCTTTATTATATATAAAAGAAAAAAGCCATAAAAGGCTTATTTTTTTTCTTTATGAGTTGTTTTTTTATTACATCTAGAACAGTATTTTTTTACTTCCATTCTTTCTGGATGATTTCTTTTATTTTTAGTATTAATATAGTTTTCTTCACCACATTCAGTACATTTTAAAATGATATTTTCTCTCATTTTTACACCTCCATCATAACTTTCGCCATACTATCATAGCATAAAGTTTTATAAAATGCTACATTTTTATTGACTTTTTATACCATATTTATCAAAGTATTTCGTAAAAACAAATTTTGATAATGGTTTACAAGATTCTCCAGTGCTGCTTGATTGTCTTTCAGCAACACAGGCAACAACAATTTCAGGATTATCATAAGGAGCATACCCAGCAAACAAGTGATTTGGATAATCGGTTTTGCCTGAATAAGAATAATCTTCAGCTGTCCCTGTTTTTCCAGCTGGATTGTAATATCCATTAACTTGTCTACCAGTTCCACTTAATATACATTGTCTAAACCCTTTTTGAATACGTTCAAATGCAGTTTTATGTTGTGAAACATCATCTAATATTTTAACTTTATGTTCATATGAAGATACAAAAGTATTATTTTCATCTTCTACAAACGATTCTAAGAACAAGTGTGGTTGAACACGTTTTCCACCATTTGCAATTGTTGAAGCATATTGTGCCAATTGAACAGGTGTATAAGTATCATATTGTCCAATAGAAAAGTCTAGTAAGTTCCCAGCACTTGGATTATCACCACGATAACCTAATTCTTCATGAGGCACATCTAAACCAGTTCTAACACCTAATCCCAGTTCTCCATAGCATTGTCTTAATGTATCAAATGCCTTCATATCAATATTCAAAGGTTTATCATACTCATAATGTCCTTTTCCTAAGTTAATAGCCACATAAAACATATAAACATTTGAAGATTGTGCTAATGCTTCTATATCATTAACATTACCCAATGCCTTATAAGAACGTTTATTCTTTGTTCCTTTAATTTTAATACCAGTACTATCATCCTTATAAACAGTATTTTCCGTAATTAAATTGTTTTTATAACCTGTATAAACAGTACCACCTTTAATAGTTGAACCAATTTTGAATGCACTTAAATAATTTCCAGCTGCATAATCATAAATTTGACCATCATCACCTCTTCGTTTTCCTGCCATGGCAATAATATCACCATTATTAGGATTCATAACAGTAACCATGATATTATTATTGAAACGATTTTCATAACCTGTATGTTTTTTTAACTCTTTTTCAATTTCTTCACTTAATGCCTGTTGAATTTCCCAATCAATTGTTAAACGAATATTTTGACCTTGTGCTCCTGATGATAACATAGAAATATTAGGATTTCCATTTTCATCATACTGTAACTTATAAGTTGCTTCTCTTCCTTTTAAAATAGATTCATACTGTGCTTCTAATCCACTTACACCTACACGTGAATCATTTTTATAGTCTTTAGCAAGCAAAAGTTCTTTTTGAGTCGCAGGCAAACCATTTTTCTTTGTTGTTACATTTCCTAAAACTGACTTAAAAATATTATCATGTTCATAAGCTCTTTCCCAATCATTTGTTACCTTAATTCCACGTAATATCGAAGAATTTTCACCAATCAAACTTGCTTCTTTAATAGATAATCCCTCTATTAAAACAGTAGAACCACTTTTACAACTATTAATAGTATAAAACAATTTATAATACTTAATGTCATAATCTGTTAATTTTTCATTTAAAATATCGTCAGTTATACGACTTAATTTCAAATCATAAATAATTTCATCAGCGTTATCATTATTTGCATACCTTTTCATTTCTTCTTGTGTTACTAAAGAATCAACAAATTGTTTATCTTTCATCATAAGATAATCTTTTTTATCTCTTGTTGTTACTTTATTACCCGAAATATCAATATTAACATTATCTATCAAAAATTTAATCATCAAATCAATTTCTTCTTCTTTAATATTTTTAACAGCATAATATGTTGCGCAATTAATATTTTTGTTATAAACAAGACGTTGATAATTTCTATCATAAATATTTCCTCTAAAGGTATCAGTCGTTAAAACATCAGTATTATATTGAGTGAGTTTAGTTTCATAATAATCTTTTTGTTTAACCTGTGTGACAAATAATTTTCCTAAAAAAAGAAAACCTACAACACACACACCAATCATAAGAATTTTAAAACGTCTGGAGATGACATTATCAGTTTGATTTTTTATTTTTGTTTCAATTTCTTTTGTTCCATCAAAATGGATATGTTTTTTTCTGAAGTCTAATTTCATAATACACCTCCTGTTGCTTATTATATTATAATCAAAAATGAAAGTAAATCAATCATAAAGAAAAAGAGAATTTCACAAATTCTCTTTTAATCATCATCAACTGATAAAATAGCCATAAACGCTTCTTGAGGAATTTCTACACTTCCTACTGATTTCATACGTTTTTTTCCTTCTTTTTGTTTTTCTAACAATTTCTTTTTACGAGAAATATCTCCACCATAACATTTTGCTAAAACATTTTTACGCATAGCTTTGATATTTGTTCTTGCAATAACTTTACCTTGTAAAGCAGCTTGCACAGGAACTTCAAACATTTGTTTAGGAATAATTTCTTTTAGCTTCTCACAAATAATTTTTCCACGATTATAGGCAAAATCTTTATGAACAATCGTAGATAACGCATCTACAACATCACCATTTAATAAAATATCCATACGTGTTAATTTGCTTGTTCTATAACCACTAAGATCGTAGTCAAAAGATGCATACCCTTTTGTACATGATTTTAATTTATCAAAAAAATCATAAACAATTTCACTTAATGGAATAAAGTAAATAACATTTCTTCTTAAATCATCAATATATTCAATATCTTCATATTCCCCACGTTTTGTTTGACATAATTCCATAATAGGTCCTACATATTCTTGAGGTGTCATAATTGAAGCCTTAACATAAGGTTCTTCAATATGATCAATATATTGAGGTGCTGGTAAAGATGCAGGATTATCAATTTCAACCATTGTCCCATCAGTTAAATAACAATGATAAACAACTGATGGTGCTGTTGCAATTAATTCTAAATCAAATTCTCTTTCCAAACGTTCTTCAATAACATCCATATGTAATAATCCTAAAAAACCACATCTAAATCCAAAACCTAATGCCTGAGACGTTTCAGGTTCAAAAATAAGTGAAGAATCACTAAGTTTCATTTTCTCTAACGCTTCTCTTAAATCCTTATATTTAGCATTATCAACAGGATATAAACCACAATAAACCATTGGATTCAATTTTCTATAACCTGGTAATTGTTTTTTTGCAGGATTTTCTAAAGTCGTAATAGTATCTCCAACATGAACATCTTGAATTGATTTAATAGAAGCAGCAATCCACCCAACTTCTCCAGTTACTAAACTATCTTTTTTAACTTCCTTAGGTGTTCTTACACCTAGTTCAACAACTTCGTAAACAGCATCACTAGCCATAAAGCGAATATGATCTCCTACTGATATTTTTCCTTCTTTGACACACACAAAAACAATAACGCCTCTATAACTATCATATAAGGAATCGAAAATCAACGCTTGTGTTGGATTATCAATAGAACCAGCTGGAGCAGGTACATTCAATACAATATTTTCTAAAACATCTCCAATATTCAAACCTGTTTTTGCTGAAATAAGTGGAGCTTCATCAGTAGGCAATCCAATGATTTCTTCGATTTCATGAATAACTCTTGTTGGATCAGCACTTGGCAAATCAATTTTATTGATAACAGGTAGTATTTCTAAATCATTATCTAAAGCTAAAAAAACATTTGCTAAAGTTTGCGCTTCTACACCTTGTGCTGCATCAACAACCAATACTGCACCCTCACATGCTGCAAGGGAGCGAGACACTTCATATGTAAAATCGACATGACCTGGTGTATCAATAAGGTGTAATAAATATGTTTCACCATTTTTAGCCTTATACTCTAATTGTACTGCATTTAACTTAATTGTAATTCCACGTTCTCTTTCCAAATCCATACTATCAAGGAGTTGTTCTTTCATTTCACGATCACTAACAGTACCAGTTAATTGCAGAATTCTATCAGCTAATGTAGATTTTCCGTGATCGATATGGGCTATAATAGAAAAATTTCTAATATGTGATTGATCAATTTTCATATTTATAACTTCCTCCTTTTCATACTCCCTTATTTTACACAAATTATTAAGAAAAGGAAACAAAAAAGTAGTTGTTTCACTACTTTTTTAAGGAAATTAAAAACATTTATAAATATTGTTATCAAGTCAAATCGTAAACTACACCTGTAAATATTTATCAAGGAGCTCAATATGCTCGACTTTTACCTCTAATGTCGTTATAGTTTGATTTTCTGAATTTTCATGTGTCTTTGATTGTAAACGTCCCTTAACTCCTAAAAAACTACCAATCTCACAATTTTCTGAAACTTGACTTGCTATACCTCTCCATAATACACAGTTGATATAATCAATATCTCTTACACCTAAATTATTACGATAAGGTCTTTCAATTTGTAAAACCATAGTTGTTAATTTAACTCCTTGTGGTGTTTCTCTTAAAAGCGGCTTATTCATTAATTTCCCAATTAAAATCACTTCATTAAACATTCTTTCACCTCCCAAATTCAGTATATCGAATATATTAACATTTGACAAAATTCTCAAAATATTATGAAAAAGAATGAAAAACAGAAAAAAATCAATATTTTGGAATTAAAAATTATATATTTTTAATATTTTTTTACATTATTTTACATAAATAATCAAAATTATAAAAAATCAGACAAAGAAAAAGTGGCATTATTTTTCTAATACCACAAAAGCAATAACATATTTTTTTTCATGAGAAATAGATATATGTGCATTTTTCTTATTTAAATAAGGACATCCCTCTTCATCATTCAATATTTCTATATCCTGAAAAGATACTGCACCAAGTCCTTTATGAATAGCTTTTAAATAAGCTTCTTTTCCTGCAAAACGTCCACCCAAATACTCTTTTTTACGCTGAACAGTTTTTAAAGTACAAAAATTTTTATATTCATTTTTTGTTAATATTCTTTGAATAAAATAATCATTTTCTAAATCTAAGCGATCAAGATCAACTATATCAACACCTATTCCCTTCATTAGTCTTTAAATTTCTTTTCATATAAACTCATCAACTCATCTAAACTCATAGAATCATCAATTTCATCTATAAAAGAATTTTCAGTTTCATTGTTAAAATCTAATTTAAATTCTCCTGTTCTTTCTTCAATAATCTTTAATTGATCTTGTTCTTCTTTAACAATACTTGCAATATCACGTAATTTATCTTCAACAGTTTGTTCTTTTTCAATAATAACCTTTTTTTCTTTAATAGTTTCTTTAGCCTCTCTATAATCAGTTGGTCCATAAAAAGGACTAATAATAGGAATTAAAGAATCATTATCTTTTTTAATTTTTTTCTTTTTAGGTTTTTGAATTTTGATTTCAGGCTCAGCTTTTTTTGTTACACCAGAAATTGGTGAAATAATTTCACTCATACGATACGTCATTTCTGTTACTGGAACAGGCTTCTTCACAGGTTCTTTTTTAATTTCTACCTTTTTTTCTTCTTCGATTTCATCATTATAAATAAGTGGTGCACTAAATTTTTCTTTACGTCTTTGTTCTAAAACTGGATCAACAGTTTCAAAGATTTCATCCTCTTCTTCTTTCGTAAAAAATTTTTTAAACATTTGTATTTACCTC
>CAJUJC010000105.1 GCA_910586805.1 uncultured Erysipelotrichales bacterium
CTGGAAGAAAAAGTTTTGAAATATAATCTCCCCTCCAGTTTTAGTATAGAGCCATAAATATAGCACTTTTTTATTTTCATATAAGAAAATAAAATGAAACAAAAGGTGAAGAAAAATATTTCTCCTTTTTATTTTCTTTGACATAATTTTTATTGACTCTCTCCTATAATGAAAAAGGGGTGAAAATCATGGAAGTCTATGTAGAGGTCACATATATTATGAATGCTTTTTTAATATTATTATCTTTTGAAATTTTGTGTTTTTTACTCAACATACAAATGACAAAGAAACAAATATTAACTTATGTGCTTACCTATAACATATCATGCTTATTCCTATATATAGATTTCTTTGATGGATTCCTTTTCTTATACAACCTTATTCTTACTTTTTTTTACTTTAGAAAACAAGTCTATATTTATTATCCTATTTACATTTTTATTTATGTATCTTTACTTTCTTTTTTAGAGTATGTTTTACCAGCAACAACGATATTTCAAGGGATATTAATTATAGAAAATATCAATATGATGTCATTTATGATTATGGGAATACTGACAATAATTATTGTTTACTTTTATATTTCTTTTTGTAGTTATAAGTTAAATCAAAATGATATGATTGATGTTTCTTTTTGTGATGTATCATGTTTAGGATTTATAGATAATGGAAATAAGGTGTTTTATAAAGGATATCCAGTCATTTTTATATCTGAACATTTATTAAATGAATATCAAAGTATTGATAGAATTATGATAAGTACTGCTACTGGTAAGGAAAAAATTGATATTGTTTTAATAGATGAAATGAATATAAACCACCAAGTTTTACATCATGTTTATGCTGGTATTATGAAAACGAGCGAATATGATTGTATTTTAAATTCACAATTAATGGGAGGATTGTTATGATATTACAATGGATTAAACAATGGTTTTATAAAAAAAAGAGTTTGTTTTATATTGGTAGACATGATGTATTAAAAGAACCATTAAAAGGACAAGCAGAGGAAGATGTTTTAAAGAGATTACAAGATGGAGATGAAGAAGCAAGGGATTTGTTGATTGAACATAATTTGAGATTAGTTGTTTATGTAGCAAAAAAATATGACAATACACCAGGTGGAAATATTGAAGATTTAATTAGTATTGGAACAATTGGTTTAGTCAAAGCAGTTAATACATTTAAAATGGATAAAAATATAAAACTAGCAACATATGCTTCACGTTGTATTGAAAATGAGATTTTGATGTTTTTAAGAAAAAACAATAAATTAAGACAAGAAATTTCTTTGGATGAACCTTTAAATATTGATTATGATGGTAATGAATTGTTACTATCAGATATTGTTGGAACAGAAAGTGATATCGTACAAAATGAAATGAACTATAACGATCAAAAAGAAAAATTTTATGACGAATTACAATGTTTAAATGATAGGGAAAGAGAAATATTAATGATGCGTTATGGTTTGATTGGACATGAAGAATTGACACAAAAAGATGTTGCCGAGTTGCTAGGAATCTCTCAATCATATATATCAAGATTAGAGAAAAAGATTATCAAAAAACTAAGAAACAAACTTAATCATGATGAATAATGTCAAATGATATTGGTTAGACTTCTTTAAGAAGGAGTCGAAAGAATGGCAAAGTATAAAGTTGAAATGGTGGGTTATAATCAGGAATATCCTAAGTTAACTCACCAACAAACAATGGATAAATTAAACCAATATCACAAAACACATGACGATTTTATAAAAGAAGAACTGATTTTATCAAATTTAAAGTTAGTTTTATCAATAGTACAAAAATATCATCAAAGAACAAATAATCTTGATGATTTATTCCAGGTTGGAATTATAGGATTAATAAAAGCAATAGAAAATTTTGATACAAGCTTAAACGTACGTTTTTCTACTTATGCAGTTCCTTTAGTTATAGGAGAAATCAAAAGATATTTAAGAGATAATTCCCCTTTAAGAATACCACGTTCTATGCGAGATTTAGCTTATAAAGCATTATTAGAAAATGAAGTCTATGTTAAACAATTTCATAAAGAGCCAAGTACAAAAGAATTAGCAAAAAGACTAGATGTAGAAGAAAGACTTTTGGTTGAAGCTTTGTCATCAACACATGGTGTTGCTTCATTATCACAAGAAGTTCAAAATGATGGAAATAATCAAATTGAATTAATTGATCAAATTACGACACAAAGAAATGAAATTGATGATTTACAAAATCATATGGACTTAACAAATGCTTTAAAATATCTTGACGATAAAGAAAGACAAATTATTGAACAACGTTATTTTCAGGATTATACACAAAGTGAAATAGCAAAGGAATTATTTATCTCTCAGGCACAAGTTTCACGTATTGAAAAACAGGCATTATCACATTTAAAGAAATATATGAGTTAAAGTTGCATATAATAAAGTGGTGATGCTGATGCGTTTTATTTCATTACAAAGTAAAGATGTTGTAGATGGGACAACAGGAGCAAAAATTGGATATGTATCTGATTTGGAAATAGATCCTATATGTCATTGTATACAGGCGATTATTGTAGAGAGATTTACCCCTCTAAAATTCATTTGTATATTTAAAGGACCACCTATTTTGATTGTTCCAATAGAAAACATTATTACAATTGGAGAAGATGTCATTATTGTCAATTTACCTTGCTTGTAAAAAGATAGACGTAATGAGGAATTTTCTCTTTTTTTCATCATAATGATATGTTATAATAAACAAAGAAAAGTTAAGGAGGATACCTTTATTATGGATAAAGTAAAAAAATGGTTTTTTGAAGAAGAAGACGAAGATGATGAAGTTTATGAAAGTATAGATACTAATGTTGAAGATGATCAAGTCAAAGCAACAAGTATGTTCGAAAAAGCCAAATCTACAAAGACAAGTGATGCTGTTAAAGCTTTAAGTGCAAATAAAGATAGTCATTTGGTTTTATTTGAGCCAAGAGCTTATGGTGAAACTCAAGAAATCGCCATTTACTTAAAACAAAAAAGAGCTGCTGTTGTTAATTTACATCGTTTACAAAAAGAACAATCTAAACGTGTTATTGATTTTTTAAGTGGTGTTATTTTTGCCATTGAAGGGGATATTCAACAAATTGGTCCTAAGATTTTCTTATGTACACCTAAAAATATTGGTGTAACAGGAAATATCACAATGGATGATGCAGATACTGATGAATAAGTATTAGCAAAAGGCTAATACTTTCTTTTTATGATGTTAGAACACTTTAAAGGTGATGAAATCTTTGTTAAAAAGATACTTGATTATCAAAATCAGGCACAAAATTATCAAAAAATGATATTAACCCCTTTTTATAATCCCCATGAACAAGAGATTATACATAAAGTGATAGGAACACATGATTTGATGGTGAAGTCTTATGGAGGATTTTTGAATGCAGAAAATCAAAGAATGATTATATGTCCTGACTTTTATGAAATTACTGATGATGATTTTGAAGTGGTTGTTGTAGAGGTGGTGTATAATTGTCAATTTGGCAAATTATTACATAAAGATGTTTTGGGTGCATTAATGAGTTTAGGAATTAAAAGAGAGCATATTGGAGATATTTATGATAGTGAACATTTATATTTTTCTTGTTCTTGTCAAACATATACTTATATTCAAAATCATTTGAAACAAATTAAACGCTCGAAAATTCATTTAGAGATTGTCAAAGAAAAAATAGAAATAGAACATCAATATCATGTTAAAACATTTTTTATATCAAGTTGGCGTTTGGATAAAATTGTTTCGACTTTATTTCATATATCTAGACAAAATGCAAATGAGGCTATTAGGGCAGGTTTTGTAAAAGTTAATCATAAAGAAGTTGAAGAAGTCAGTTTTTTGTGTCATAATAATGATATGATTTCTTTAAAAAGACATGGAAGAGTGAAAATTGTGGATGAGGAAAAGAGAAGTCGACAAGGTTCATATGTTGTCAAGGGATATTTTTATAAGTGAGGTGCGAAGAATGGATAAATTTGGTAGACAATTGAGAGGGTATAATCGTAAGAAAGTTGATGATTATATTTTAGAATTGGAAAACAAAATAAAACAGTTGGAAGAAAGCCATCAAACTTCACAAGAGAAAATTCAATCTTTACAAGATGAGATGTTTACTGTAAATAGTCAAAATGAATTATTGGTTAAGCAATTGATGGTTCAAGAAAAAACAAATGAAGAAATCGCAAGACTTGCATTGAAAGAAGCAAGTGAATTGTTAGAAAAAGCGAAAAGAAATGCAAATATGATTTTAAAGGAATCTATGGAATATGTTCGTGGTTTATCTAAGGATATGGATACATTTAAAAAAGAAGCTATAGATTTTAGAGAAAATGTTGTAAAAATGAGTGAAGATATACTAGAAACTATTGACAAATCAGAAATTTTCGGTTTAATTAAAGAAGAAGAAAATGCTAAGAAAGAGAATGTTTATAAGGAAACCTTATAGAGAGCCTGTGTTTGGTGGAAACAGGTAAGGAGAACTTATAATGGATCACTCTGGAGCTACATCCTGAAACAAGTAGGGAATGTCGTTGGTCGCGTTAAGACATTGAGTGTATATCGAAAGATATAAATAAAGGTGGTACCGCGTAATAACGTCCATTTGTAAGGGCGTTTTTTTATTGAAAGGAAGAGGGTTATGAATTATAAAGACACATTATTAATGCCAAAAACAGAATTTGAAATGAGAGGAAACTTACCTCGTAAAGAACCTGCATATGTAGAAAGATGGCAAAATTCTCATATGTATGAAAAAGTTATTGAACAAAATAAAGACAAGCAACATTTTATTTTCCATGATGGTCCTCCATATGCAAATGGAAATATGCATACTGGACATATGTTAAATAAAATCATTAAAGATGTTATTTGTCGTTATAAAAATATGAATGGTTTTTATACACCATATATTCCAGGATGGGATACTCATGGTTTACCTATTGAAAATGCAATACAAAAATTAGGTGTGAATCGTAAAGAATTAAGCACTGCTGATTTTAGAAAAAAATGTTTTGAATATGCAATGAAGCAAGTCAATATTCAAAAAGAACAATGTATTCGTGTTGGAACTTTTGCGGATTATGAACATCCTTATTTAACATTGTTACCAGAATTTGAAGCAAATCAAATTGATGTGTTTGCAAAAATGGCAATGGAAGGTTTGATTTACAAAGGGTTAAAACCAGTTTATTGGTCTCCATCAAGTGAATCTGCTTTAGCTGAGGCTGAAGTTGAATACCATGATGTGAAATCACCAACAATCTTTGTGAAATTTGCTGTTAAAGATGGAAAAGGTGTTTTAGATACTGATACAAGTTTTGTCATTTGGACAACAACACCTTGGACAATCCCTGCAAACTTAGCAATTTGTTTAAATGAAAGCTATACTTATGCTCTTGTTCAAAGTGAAAAAGGGAAATTGATTGTTTTAGAAGAACTTGTAGATACATTATGGGAAAAATTTGAATTAACTCAAAAGGATATCTTACAAAGATTTAGTGGAAAAGAGTTAGAAATGATTACTTGTCAACACCCACTATATGATAGAGAATCTTTAGTTATTTTAGGTGATCATGTTACTGCTGATGCAGGAACTGGTTGTGTTCATACAGCTCCTGGATTTGGGATGGATGACTTTATTGTTGGTCAAAAATATGGTTTAGATATTTATTGTAATGTTGATGAACATGGTAACATGATGGAAGATTGTGGAGAATGG
>CAJUJC010000106.1 GCA_910586805.1 uncultured Erysipelotrichales bacterium
CTGGTAAATCTTGTGAATGAATCATCTCAGTCATCATTTGATATCCAGATTCGCTAGTAAATTTATCTTCTTTAATATACTTTTGATAATTCATTTGATATTTTTGACAGTATTTCTCAAAAGAATTACGACGTATATCAAAATAGAGCTGATTATCATCATCATGTTCAATACCACCTAAAAACCCAACTTTTGTATGACCCAACATATGAAAATAGTCTACGACTTGTTTGATAGCATTATCAAAATCTAAAACTACACATACTTCGCTACAAGGACTCGCTAAATCCATATCTAATAGAATTATATTTTCACAAAAAGATTTTAATTTATGAATGTATTCCATACTAAATTTTCCTAAACAAATAATTCCACTAACATCATGAAGGGATTGATAGATATTAATATCGTCTGAAAAAATACGTCTGACAGCAATTTGATGAGACTTTAAAAAATTTTCTACACCTTGTCTTAAAGTGAGATAATAAGGATCATTTAATTCCTCATCAATTGAATACCATCGTACAATAGCAAAAATCGCTTTTGTAGTTTTTTTAGGTTTGACAATATATTGCAATTGTTTTGCTGCCTCTAAGACAGCTTTTTTTGTGTCTTCAGTAACACTTAAAGATTCATCGTTGTTTAAAATACGTGAAGCAGTGGCTATAGACACATTAGCTAATTCAGCTACATCTTTTAATTTTGCCATTTTTATTCTCTCCTATATAGTGTTTCTACAATATGATAACATAAATTAAAAAAAATAACAATTTTTTCATAGTAAAAAAAGTAAAAAAGTAAAATTAGTAAAACAAAGTAAAAACGTTAAATAAAAATATAATTATATTTTACTAAAATAAATTATGATATAAATCGAAAGAATAAAGAATTTTGTGGGGGAAAATATGGGAAAATTAAAAAAGATTTTATTTGGGAGCTTAATCGGCACTATGATTATTGGTTCATTGCCCTCATATGCTTATGCAAGTGAAATTATCAATGCAAGTGTAGAAGCACACTATAGTTCGAATCGTATTTCTTGGAACAAGATTGGTAATCACGATACATATAATGTTTATAGAGTGGGTGATGATGATACAAAGCTTTCTTTAATAACGACAGTGGATGGCTTAGAATATATTGATAATGATGCTGGTGTCAACACACAAGAAAGATATGTTATTAAATGTGCTACTGATGAAAGTATTCAATCATCAGTTGTGAGAGATTCATATAAAACAGGTATAGAGGCAGTACAAGGTTATGCTGCTGCTGAATTAAATAATTTTCATGTTTCTTTATTAGGTGGAAATGAAAAATTTGATGGTACAAAGGTTTTAAGTTTTTCTCAAAATATAAATCAATTAAAAGAAATAAAACAGGGGACAGTTTTGATTTCTTTTAGATCAGATAAAGACAAAATAGTTAATAATAGGGAAATATTATTAAATATTAAAGATAAAACTGCTGTAACACCTAGTGATAATGCTTTGACTGGTTCGCCAAATCCAGAAAATTGTATTAGTTTCACGCAGGCAGATACAAATGTATTAAGATATGATATTGGTAATGGGTTGCTTCGTTATAATGTAGAAAATGTAACTGAAGAAAATAGTTGGATAACTTATGGATTAACGACATATACTGAAGGAACAACTTCTTATTTTAAAAATAGAGTTAATGGAAAAGATGGAGTAAATTATAATCATTCAGGTGCTTATTTGAATAACTTCTTAAATAATAGTGCGATTACAAATTTAGATTTTTTAACAATTGGTGGAGCTATTAATAATGGGGTGAATAGTGCAGGATTTAAAGGCGAAATTGTTTATGTAACAATTACAGATGAAGTTATGTCTGAAAAGGAAGTAGAAGATTATACAGTTCTGTAACAAATAAGCTAAATAAAATGGATATCTCATTAGGATCACAAATATCTCAAATGTTTAATGAATCTGTGGATAATACATGGTTATTTGTTGGTGGCGAAGAAGTTCAAGGAAGTTATGACCATGTTCAGGGAATGAGAAATTATGTAAGTCATTTTGAAGAATATATAAGATGGACACAAAGTAGTAATACAACTGCTGGAAAACAACGATTTGTTATAAACGCAGGAAGAAAAGGACAAACATTGGATGATATTATTAATCATTTTGATTCATATAAGAGTGAGTTTAACCCAAAAGCTATGGCTTATATGGTAGGAAAAGAAGACTATAATCAAAATAATGTAGCTCATTTTAAAGAAGAATTAAAAGAATTTATTACTTTATCTTTATCATTAAGAAATCAACAAGGTTTTGCTGTTATTCAAAAACCATATACGATTAATGATGCTAATACTGATGCACTTATTCGAAAGTATTGTGAGGCAGTTGATGAAGTTGTAAAAGAATTTACAGATGCTAATAATGATCAAAGAATTGTTGTTGTAGATCATGATTTAACAGATGAATCGTTAAAAGATGGAATGTTAAATCAAAAAGGTCATTATAATATTGGTCAACAATTAAGTGAAGCAACAATTAAAACCACAAGTCATTTTCCTTGTACAGTTGGAGTGAATTTTAATCTTAAGAATATGAATAAAGTGGAAGGGTATGCACAAGATATTAAACCAGTTATTCAAAGTAGTGATAATTCTTTAGAGATTGAAATACCAACATATAAGGATGTACAAGAATGGATATATGTTTTAACTTTAGATGATAAAACGATAACTGATATAGTAGGAAATAAGTTTGTTATTTCTTCGTTAGAAAAAGGATCAAATTATAGTTTAAAGATTCAATCAAAGGATGGAAAAGTTCAAATAAGAACAATGAGTGGTGTTGTTGGTGAAGGCCAAAATGCAAGTGTAAAAACACAATCACTAGATTCTTTACAAGAGCAATTAAAAAATAAGATGAACAGTGATGATTCATTAACATGGTTATTTATGGGGGATTCTATTACTCATGGTTCTGCATATACCCTAGGACAAGATACAATTGCTCAATCTTTTGAAAAATATTTAAGAGATGATTTAAAGAGAACAAATGATATTGTTGTGAACACAGCAGTTTCTGGAGCAACAATTGATATTACTGGAAGTTCAACAATGGCAAGTCTTAATGAAAGATTAAATAATTATAATCCTGATATCATTTCTATTATGTTAGGTACAAATGATTCAACAGTATTATCTGCTGAGCAATACAGAACACAATTAAAAACACTCGTCAATAATGCGAAAGCAAAAACTGATATTATTATTTTGAGATCGCCTTTACCTACACAATGGGATAGAGATGCAATGTGTAAGGCATATACACAGGTTATGGAAGAAGTTGCTAGTGAAATGGATTGTATTTTTGTTGATCAATATACACCATTCTATGATGTTGTTGGTAAATATCCATATATGTATCAAGATCAATATTATATTTATGGAGATAATTGTGTGTTTGGTCAAGGAAAAGCTCTTCATCCAGGCGCTAATGGACATTTGATGATGACAAGACAGTTTATTGAAGGAATTGGAATTTTGGATGAAGATACATTTATACCAAATTTATTTATTCAAATGCCATTTAGTGATAGAGAAGATACAACAAATTTAACTTTTGATAAAACAGTGAATTCTATATCGTTTGATACAAAACAATTAAGTGGAGTCAAAGATATCAAGTTAACAGTTCAAGCAAATTCAAAGAAATATGAAACGGTTGGAGATAGTGGTATTTTAACTCTAGATAATTTACCATCTCATCAAACATATAAAGTTTCTGTATCTGGATGCAGTACATCACAACCACAAATTATTTCTTATACAACACAAAATATAGAATTAATTGATAAAACAAAATTAAATGATCTTATTCAAGAATGTGAAGAAAAAGATTTAAGTATTTATACAGCAAGTTCAAAAACTGTGTTTGAAAAAGCATTAAATGATGCTAAAAAAATAAGTGAAAAATTGGATGCAACTATCAAAAATATTGATGATGCTTTGAATTCTTTGAATCAAGCTACAAAGCAATTAACAGTAATGACAGCAATAGAAGTAGACATTAAAAATGATATATCTATAAATGATATGGAACAATTAAAAACACTTATTAATGAAAATAGTGAAATTCAAAAGATAATCAAAGAAGCTTCAGAGCAAGGACAAAAAATAATGTTTGAGGTATCTTTGAATGGAAAACTAGAAGAAGTTGATTTAGAGTTATCAAATGAGAATGAAAAAGCTTTTGGGCTTTATCATTTACAGGCTTTCCTAATGGTAGATAATAAAAAAGCTTATGATATGCAAAGTTTAAATATGCCACTTCAAGTAGAGATAGATGTTCCTAGTGAACTATTAGAAGATAAAGTTGAATCATTTTATTTGATTGGTGGTAGAAATGGAAAATATCAAAACATTGATTTTGAAAGACATGAGGATAGTGTTACTTTTGATGGACAAATTGGTAACCAATATGCCTTTGTGTATGAAGAAAAAGTCAATGAAATTGAAAAGCCATCAGATGATGACGAAAAACCAGTTCAACCAATTCCACCATTAGAGGATGATAAAAAGCCAGATACAACAGATGATTTAGATTTTAATAAATCGGATATTTTAGAAAGTGAAACAAATGATATTAAACAAAATAATACATCTTTAAATAAAGTACAAACTGAAGATCAATATGAACCATTATTGTATATGATTATGTTGACAGTATCATTAGTACCATTTATTTATAAAAAGAAGAAGGGAATAGACAATGAAAGAAAATCGAATAATTAAAGTTTTATTGGTATTAGTATTATCACTATCAGTATTAACTGGTGTTATGAATTCTTATGCTGAAGAAGTGATGTTAGAACCAACATTACAAATAGAAAATAAAAAATTAGATAAAACACTTGAAACTGCAAGAAAAAATAGTCAAGAATTAAATACACCAGAAAATTTATCAAAAGTAACAAGTGCTATGAAATCAGGAAGTATTACTTTTAGATTTAAATTTAATATTGTCGTTGACCAAAGCAATACAGCTGTTGCAAGAGTCAATGGATTATTGAGTGAATCAAACAATACAACTGCTAACCAATATGCTGTTGTATATGTTGCAAGAAATGTTAATGGTCAAGAAAATATTGGTTTTGAAAAAAGAGCTTCAGCAGGAAGTGCGGGTGTTCATACTTATAACGTTACATTAGAACCAGGAACACTTAACAATACCAATTGGCATACATTAACATATACATTTGAAGAAGTTGATGAAACAAAATCTAAGGCAATCGTTTATTTAGATGGAAATGTTATTGATACTGCTGATGTTACATATAATTTCTTTAATCAAATAAAAGATAATTTAAATACTGTTACTTTAGGGGGAGTAGATATAGGGACTTCATTAAAGTATGACGTAGATGGATCAATGGATATGATTCAAATTCATGATGAAGTTTTAAGTGAAAGACAAGTTAAAACTTTACATGAATCAACAAATGTTATAGAACTTCCAGAAATGACAAATTTATGGCAAAAAGGTACACTTATAAATTCAGGAGAAGAAGGAGATAATCCTGATGGTGTAGCTGTAAGTATGTATAGAATTCCTTCTATTGTAAAAACAGATAGTGGAAAACTTATTGTTGCTGCAGATGCGAGAAAATATCATTATAATGACTGGGGAGATATTGCAACAGTTGTTAGAACAAGTGATGATGATGGAAAAACTTGGAATGAAAATAATGTTGTTATAGATA
>CAJUJC010000107.1 GCA_910586805.1 uncultured Erysipelotrichales bacterium
TTATACGATTGTGGATTTAGGTGGTTCTATTATTGACGTGATTGTAGAACATCCTGTGTATGGACAATTAACTGGGGAACTTCATATTTCTTCTCGTTATGATGTTGATCAGTTTATGTCAAAAGTCAAAGAAAGTCATGCCAATGCTTTAAGTCAACTTACAAATGGATTACATTTACATACAATTCAATGTCAAAATAAAAATATTTATTTGAGAATTATTGATAAACTTAGTCAAAAGGGATATTTATTTAAAAAATAATTTATTATGATTTCTTTTTCGCAAAATGAAAAAGAAATTATTTTTATAAAGAGAGTGCTATAATGAAAATCAAATGAGGGGGATGAGATAGTGAGTGCTAAAAAACAAATAGATATGCTTAATGGCTCTATATGGGATAAGATCATTTTATTTGCTTTACCTTTAGCAGCAAGTAGTATTTTACAACAATTATTTAATGCAGCAGATGTAGCAGTTGTTGGTCATTTTTCAGGGAGTATTGCTTTAGCTGCTGTTGGGGCGAATAGTTCAGTTATTAATTTATTGGTTAATTTGTTTGTAGGGTTGTCAGTTGGATCCAATGTTGTTGTCGCTTCTTATATTGGGCAAAATGATGAAAAAAGAACAAGTAAGGCTGTACATACTTCTATTTTGTTATCAATTATAAGTGGTTTGGTATTAGTCGTGATTGGACTTGTATTTGCAAGACCTATTTTAGAATTAATATCTACACCTGAAGATATCTTAGACTTGGCTGTACTTTATTTACAAATATATTTTTCTGGTATGCCTTTTATTATGTTATATAACTTTACTTCAGCTATTTTAAGAAGTAAAGGCGATACAAAAAGACCTTTAATTTCATTATTGGTTTCAGGAATTATTAATGTTTTATTAAATTTATTCTTTGTTGCAGTGTTAAAAATGAGTGTTGAAGGGGTTGCCATTGCAACTGTTATTTCTAATGTGATTAGTTCTTTAATGTTGATGTATTTTTTAATGCATGAAACTGATGCTTTAAAGGTAGACTTACATCAATTACATATTGATTTAGATATTTTAAAACGAATTGCAAAAATTGGTATTCCAGCAGGACTACAAGGAATTGTTTTCTCTATTTCAAATGTTGTTATTCAAACAGCAGTCAATGCTTTAGGTTCAGCTGCAGTTGCTGCAAGTGCTGCTGCCTTAAATCTTGAATACTTTGCATACTTTGTATGTAGTGCATTTGCTCAAGCAGCAACAACTTTTATTGGTCAAAACTATGCTGCTAAGAAATATGAACGTTGTAAACAAATTACAAGATGGTCATTTATTCTTGGTACCATTTGTACATCCGTTGTATGTATTATTTTTATCCTTGCACATAAATTCTTTATTTCTTTCTTTACAAGTGATTTGACTGTTGCACAATTTGCATATACAAGAATTTATATTATTTTATCATTTGAATTATTAAATATGATTATTGAAATTATCTCTGGATGTTTAAGAGGAATTGGATATTCGACAATTCCTGCAATCATTTGTGTGGCTGGTATTTGTGGAATCAGAATTTTCTATATTTATACAATTTACCCATCTATTGCTTCTTATGCAAATTTAATGTGGATTTATCCCATTAGTTGGGTATTTACATCAGGTGCTTTGATTATTGCATATCTTATTTTACAAAAAAAGGCATATTATGTAGAAACATTATCTTAAAGATAGTGTTTTTTCTTTTAAAATATATTGACAATATTTCCATTTGACATATAATAGTCATAACATGTGTCATGACATATGTAGAAGGAGAGGAAATTATGAATACACACAAGAAAATATATACACTCATGCTATCAGCTTTATTGGTTGCTGTTGGGACAGTCATCCCTATGTTTATGCCAAAGGTTATTATTGGTCCTATGTCATTTACTTTAGCATCTCATGTTGCTGTTATGATTGCTATTTTTATTTCACCACAAGTTAGTATCATTGTTGCTTTAGGAACAACTTTAGGATTTTTTGTTTCAGGAACACCTTTTATTGTTGTATTAAGAGCATTAAGTCATATTGTTTGGGCTTTTGCAGGTGGAATGTATATTAAAAAACATCCTATGACTTTTGAATCACCATCAAAAACATTTATTTTTAATATTATCATTGCACTATTACATGCTATTGGAGAAATCATTGTTGTTATACCATTCTATATGGGAACAATGGATGTTCATTCATTTATCTATATGGTATTTGGACTTGTAGGAATTGGAACAGCAATTCATAGTGCTATTGATTTTATGGTATCCTTACTTGTATGGAAAGCATTATCAAAAAATGCAAGTATTGTTAGTATTTCTAATGTTAAAAAAGTTTATTTCATTAAACAAGCATAATTTATTTTATAAAAAAGAAATTTCGACTCTATAATGAATAGAAGAGGAATTTCTTTTTATTGAGTAAAAAAAGATTTCTAATCCTATCACATAGAATTAAAAAATCTAATCTATTTTCTCTTTTTCTAGTTTATTAATAATATCCTCTTTTGTAATATGAGCCATATTCAACCTTTTAAATAAAGTTTTAGCATTTCCATATCCTAAATGAAATAAATCATATATATATAGTCTTTTTTGTTTATCACCAATAATATCCAAAGAAATAAATTCATTCCAACTTATAGATTCTTCAGTTGAATCAAATGAAACAACATGATTTAAAGCATTAATAATTGCTTCTTCTCTTGCTTCAGCAATACCTAATTTCTTTTCACCAATAGCATCTTTCTTACTCACAAATGTATGTTTTGCCTCAGGAATCCTTTCCATAATTTTATGTCTAATTTGCATACCAGGATAATCAGGATCTGTTAAAACAATCACACCTCTTGTCTTTTGAGCCTGTTCTATAAAATCTAAAACATGTTCATCTATCCCTAAACCATGAGTTTCTATTGTATCAGCATCAAATAACTTTTTAATAATTGCAGTATCTGTCTTTCCTTCTACAACAATCACTTCTTTAATTTTCTTCATATCATCACCAACATTATTATAAAACAAAAAAGAAATCAATCAATGATTTCTTTTACTTTAATCCTCTAAAAACACTTAAAACATCTTCTGAAACGCCATCACTTACAATAACCATGTGCCCATTCACTTCTACCTTTGCATCTTTACCATCAACATTAATTTTCTTATCTTTCATAATCTTATTGAACTCATCTCCATCAACGAAACGATAAACATCAATATTACCATTTTCAGTTGTATAACGATAACCTTCAACACCCCCGATAGATGTTGCATCAATAGATGATTTTGTAGAATAATTAAGATTTTTTCCTTCTAATGCATTCTCAAAATTATCATACCAATTGTCCACATCATTATCTACGCTATCATTTGCGTTTCCAACACCATCTTCATTCGTTATTGTATTATTATCAGAAACTTTATTGTTGTTAGTATCAGTTCTATCATCATTTCCACAACCTGTTAAAAAAGTCATACATAGCATAAAAATTAATAATTTTTTCATTTTTTTCAATCTCCTTTACATCATTATCATGCACACTTTTTACAAAAGATATACATACTTTTTAAATTTATGTTATAGTATAAAAAGCAGGAGGAAATATATGAAAAAATATCAAACTTTATTATTTGATGCTGATGGAACTTTACTAGATTTTGATAAAACTGAATATCATGCATTAAAATTAACATTTGAAAAACATCATATTCAATTTACACAAGAGATATTTGAAATATACGAAAAAATTAATAAAAAGCTTTGGAAAGATTTTGAAAATGGTATTATTGACAAAAAAACTGTTGTTTATACACGTTTTGTAGAACTTTTTAAAAAATTAAACACTGATGATGATGGCATTCTTTTTGAAGATGAATACCAAGCAGCTCTTGGAGAAGGACATTTTTTACTAGATGGCGTTCATGAGGTTTTAGCAAAACTTTCAAAAGATTATGAATTATATATTGTAACAAATGGTGTTATTCAAACACAATATAGTCGTTTAAAAGGTACTGATATTCAAAAGTATTTTAAGGATATTTTTGTATCAGAAGAAATTGGTTATCAAAAACCTAAAAGAGAATATTTTGATTTTTGTTTTCAAAAAATTGATAATTTTGATAAAGATAAAGCTTTAATTATTGGTGATTCTTTATCTAGTGATATTCAAGGAGGAATCAATGTTGGGATAGATACATGTTGGATCAATCCAAAACATGATAAAAAACCTCAAGATATGGATATAACTTATATAATAGACAGTGTAAAAGATTTATTAGAAATATTATAGGAGAGAGAATAATGAATGAATATATATTAAAGATTTTAAAAGATATTATGGCTATTGATAGTCCTTCTGGTTATACAAAAGAAGTTATGACTTATTGTGAAAAAGAAGCTCAACAGTTAGGATTTGAAACAAAAAATGCAAATAATGGAAATTTAGAAATTTATATAAAAGGACAGGATGAATATACAGTTGGATTTTGTGCTCATGTTGATACTTTAGGTTTAATGGTAAGAAGTATAAATAATGATGGAACTTTGTGTTTTACAAGTGTTGGTGGTCCTATTATTCCTACACTAGATGGAGAATATTGTCGTATTATCACAAGAAATAAACAAATTTATACAGGCACAATTTTATCTAATTCACCTGCTGCTCATGTATTTAAGGATTCAAAAACTGCAAGTAGAAGTGAAGAAACAATGCATATACGTATTGATGAAATGGTCAAAAATAAAGAAGATGTTTTAAAACTTGGTATTCAAAATGGAGATTATATAGCTTTTGATACAAAAACAGAAATGACTCCTTCAGGATTTATCAAATCAAGATTTTTAGATGATAAAATGAGTGTTGCAATTTTATTTGGTGTTTTAAAAGAACTATCTACAAAGAAGATAAAACCACAACATAATTTGGTTTTTGTAATTTCTTCTTTTGAAGAAGTTGGACATGGAAGTAGTTATATTCCTTCTTGTATCGATGAACTTATTGCAGTAGATATGGGATGTATTGGTAAAGATTTGTCATGTAGTGAATATGATGTGAGTATTTGTGCTAAAGATTCAAGTGGTCCTTATCATTATGACATCACAACAAAATTAATCGAACTTGCAAAGGATAATAAACTTCAATATGCTGTAGATATATATCCAATGTACAGTAGTGATGTTTCAGCAGCTTTAAGAGGTGGACAAAATATTAAAGGAGCTTTAATTGGACCTGGTGTTCATGCTTCTCATGGTATGGAAAGAACTCATATCCAAGCTGTGGAAAATACATTTAAATTAGTTTTATCATATATTGAAGCTGTATAATAAAATAGAGTTAAAAGACAATGTTTATCATATTGATAACATTGTTTTTTATATAGTGAGAAATTATTGAGAATAAATTTGGAAAAATATGAGACATTTATGTATTGACTTTATGTTATAATTTGTTTAGTTATTAAATAAATATTATAGTGTTGCTATTAGCAATGTGTTGTGCTATCATGTTATTGTCATATCTCCTTCATTAAATATAAAAAATATTTAAA
>CAJUJC010000108.1 GCA_910586805.1 uncultured Erysipelotrichales bacterium
TAAGAGGTAAAGAAATAGGCAGAGAAGAAGGTAAAATATTAGGAAGAGTTGAAGGCAAAATGGAAGGTAAATTAGAAAATCTACAAATACTATATAATGATGGAATACTTACAAAAGAACAGTATGAAAAATATACAAATGATATTCAATCCTCAAAATCTATGACTTTGTAAAAACGAAAAAGGTTATTTTTAGTAGTGATAAAGAAGAAATGTTTTAACTGTTGATATAAGAATGTGTATTTAAAATGATAATGGAATTGTATAAATTGAAATATTATCTTTTTATGAATAACAAAAGCATCTCCTAAATTAAGGGGATGCTTAAATATGAATTTATAAATGAATAGGTTAATACTATGCTTTTAATTGTATAAAGATAACTTATAAAAGTAAAGTAATAGCCTGATATGCACCAAGAACAATTTTATTGTCCTCAAGGATAACATCTTCATTAGATAAAAGAACTTTAAAATCTTGTTGTATTGGATAAGTTGTTTTTTTGTTTTGTATATTATGAATACAAAGGATTGTTTGTGAATCAGATTTTCTTATATATGCAATAACATGTTCTTCAGTATCAATAGGCATAAATTCACCATCTACAAAAGTATGATGATACAATGGGTTTTGTCTTAATGCAATTAATTGTTGATAAAATGAGAAAACAGAATCAGGATTATTGATTTGAGCTTCCACATTAATATCCTTGTAATGTTCATTAATGCCAAGCCATGGTTTAACATCACTAAATCCAGCAAATTTTTGATCATTCCAGCACATTGGACTACGTGTATTATCACGACTTCTTCTATTTATAAAAGCTAATGCCTCTTTTTCACTATATCCTTCATTTAAGGCACGTTGATATTGTGCATGTGTATTCAAATCGTCAAATTCATCAATAGACTGTCTTTCGTTATTCAAGAAACCAATTTCTTCGCCTTGATAAACGAAAGGTGTTGCTTGTAAAAACATAAATAATTGTCCTAAAAGTTTAGCTGTTTTTGGAGTACGTTCTTCTTTGTTACGAATTAAACGACTCATACTTCTAGGCATATCATGATTTTCTAAGAAACTTGCAGACCAACCTGTTTTGGCAATTTCTTTTTGGCTTGAAAATAGCTTTTCCTTATATTCTTTAAAAGTCCAGGGTTGAGGAGGAAACCAATCTTCATTCTTTGTAATATCAATATGTGAATAATTGAAATCAAACATCATTGTAAAACATCCATTTTTACCAATAAATAAATCTAATTGATCATAAGGAACACCAACAGCTTCAGCTACTGTCATACAATGATATTTATCAAAAGTTTCTTCTCTTAATTCTTTAAAGAAAACTTCAATACCTGGTATATTTCTTGAATAATCAAAGCAATTACATAATCCATCAATACCATCAACAGGACCATCACACCATTCCTGATTTTTTTTAATAAAATTAATAGCATCAACCCTGAATCCTGCAATTCCTTTTTCTAACCACCAATTAATCATCTTATAAATATCTTTTCTCATTATTGGATTTTCCCAGTTTAAATCAGGTTGTTTTTTAGAGAAAGCATGGAAATAATACATATTCTCCTCATGAGGAACTTTTTCCCAAACTGAACCGCCAAATACAGATCTCCAGTTTGTAGGAGCCTGTCCATCTTTTCCTTCTTTAAATATATAATAATTTCTATAAGGACTATTTGGATTTGAAATTGCATCTTTGAACCAAAGATGTTCATCTGATGTATGATTAATCACTAAATCCATAATTAATTTAATATCTCTTTTCTTTGCTTCTTTGATTAATTCATCAATATCATCTAAAGTTCCAAATTCTTCATTTATATCATAATAATCAGAAATATCATATCCATTATCATCCATAGGAGATTTATAAACAGGACAAATCCAAATCATGGTAATACCCAATTCTTTTAAATAATCAAGTTTTTCTATAATACCTTGAATATCTCCTATACCATCATGATTACTATCTTTAAAACTTCTTGGATAAATTTGATAAACAACTTCATCTTTCCACCATTCATACATAAAATCACTCTCCTTTTTTTTATTATTACATACTTCAAAATGAAATGAAATGAAAAAAATATATTCCATTATATTTTTTATTGCATAATCTTTATAATATAAAATAAAAAAATAAACTTTTCATTTTTAATAAAGACACATATAATAATGATAAGGAGGTGTTGTGTATGTATGTTGATGGACATATGCATTTAGAAAATGGACCACTAACAAAGGAATATGTTTTACAATTTGTAGAGGAAGCGAAAAAGAAAGGGTTAGATGAAATTCAAATCTTAGATCATACACATCGTTTTATAGAATTTGAGCCTATTTATGAAGAATTAAAACAATATGAAGTACAAAAAGTATGGTTAGAAAATAAAAAGATGAAATTCAAAGATCATTTGAGTACATTTGTTGAATTAATGAAAGATATTCAACAAATGGATTTGCCTGTCAAAGTGAAATATGGATTAGAAGTTTGTTATGTTCCTCATCATGAAAAGTATATTAAAGACGTTTTATCAAAATATCCATTTGATTTTGTAGTAGGGGCTATTCATTCTATTGATGGTATTTTATATGATATGTCTTTTTCAAAAGAATTATTGTGGGATCGATATGATGTGAATGATATTTACCAAAGATATTATGAGTTAGTTTTTCAATTAGTTAAATCAGGTTTGTTTACACAATTAGCACACCCAGATACAATTAAGTTGTTTCAAATATATCCTACATATGATTTAAAACCAACATATGATCAACTCGCACAATTATTGAATCAGTATCATATGAAAGCAGAGAATAATGTAGGTTGTTATTATAGATATAATCATCCCGATTTAGGATTATCAGAGGAATTGTTAGAAATTTTTAAAGAAAATAATGTGCCTTTAATTTTTACATCTGATGCACATAAACCTAGTGATGTAGGGACTTGTATAAAAGAAGCCTATAAACGAATGAATCAGTAAGTTGATTCATTTTTTTGTATATGTGATAAAAGTAAGGCTTATTTTTTGTGTATGAGAATATAATAATAAGAGGCAATTAGAAAAAATTGTATACAATGATAAAAAAATAAGCATAAAATTTGTATTTATTTATAATATTGTTAGACAAATTTGTTTTTTTCTAATATAATATGTTTAATATTTTAAAAAAGGAGGATGTCAAAATGACACAAAAAAGAGTTTTTAATTTCTCGGCAGGTCCTTCAACATTACCTGTTCCAGTATTAGAAAAAGTGGCAAGCCAAATGTTGAATTATAAAGATAGTGGTATGAGCGTTATGGAAATGAGTCATCGATCATCGTCCTATCTAGAAATATTTAATGAAACAAAAGATTTATTAAAAAAGGTTATGAATATACCTGATAACTATAAAATTTTATTTATACAAGGTGGAGCAACTCAACAATTTTCTACAATTCCACTTAATTTAATGAAAAATGGAAAAGCTGATTATATTGTGACAGGAGCATTTTCTAAAAAGAGTGCGCAAGAAGCAGCAAAATTTGGGGATGTTCATATTGCATATAATGGGAGTGATAACAATTTTAAACATATTCCTACTCAAGATGAATTAGATATCAGAGAAGGAACATCTTATGTTCATATTTGTGCTAATAATACGATCTTTGGAACGGAATGGAAATATGTACCTGATACAAAAGGAGCACCTATTGTTGCAGATATGTCATCTAATATTTTATCTAAGCCAATTAATGTGGCTGATTATGGAATGATTTATGCAGGAGCTCAAAAGAATATGGGGATTGCAGGATGTGGCATTGTTATTGTAAGAGAAGATTTAATTAATGAACATAAAGATAACATTCCAGTATTAATGGAATATAACACAATTGCTGAAAATGATTCTATGTATAACACACCACCAACTTTTTCTATTTATGTTTTAGGATTGGTTTTGAAATGGATTGATGAAATGGGTGGATTGGAAGTTATGCAAAAGAAAAATGAGGAAAAAGCAAAACTTCTTTATGATTATTTAGATACAACTGATTTTTATAAAACTCATAGTGATAAGGATAATCGTTCTTTAATGAATGTTACATTTACTTGTCCAAATAAAGATTTGGATGCTCAATTTGTAAAAGAATCAGTTATTGCAGGTATGACAAATTTAAAAGGACATCGTTCAGTTGGAGGAATTAGAGCATCTATCTATAATGCAATGCCTTTAGAAGGTGTTCAAACTTTAGTTGATTTTATGAAAAAATTTGAAGCTGAAAATAAATAGGAGGCTATTATGTATAAGATAAAGTTATTAAATAAAATATCAGACGTTGGCTTAAAACGTTTTGATGATCAATATGACATTGTAGAAGAAGCTAATGATGAAGATGGGGTTTTAGTTCGTTCAGCATCTATGCATGATTATGAGATGAATCCAAATTTAAAAGCAATTGCAAGAGCAGGAGCAGGTGTTAATAATATTCCCATAGAAAAATGTAGTGAACAGGGAATCGTTGTGTTTAATACACCTGGGGCAAATGCAAATGCTGTTAAAGAATTGGTATTATGTGGCTTACTTTTATCATCACGTAAAGTTTTAGAAGGTATTGATTGGGTAAAAACTTTAAAAGGTGATGAGAATGTAGGAAAACTTGTTGAAAAAGGAAAGAGTCAATTTGTAGGTCCTGAACTCGATGGAAAGAAATTAGGTATTATTGGGTTGGGAGCTATTGGTGTAAGTGTAGCCAATGCTGCTATTAAACTTGGTATGGAAGTTTATGGATATGATCCTTATATGTCAGTTAGTGCTGCATGGGGAATGAGTAAATGGGTAAAACAAGCTCCAAATATGGATACAATTTTTGCAAATTGTGATTACATTACAATCCATGCTCCTAGTACAAAAGAAACAAAAGGGATGATTAATAAAGAAACAATCATGACTATGAAAGATGGTGTGAGAATTTTAAATTTTGCACGTGCTGATTTGGCTGATTCATCTGCTGTTTTAGAAGCTGTTAAAAATGGAAAAATAGCAAAGTATGTGACTGATTTTGCGACTCCAGATATTGTAGATGTAGAAAATGTTATTGTTATGCCTCATTTAGGTGCATCTACACCTGAATCAGAAGATAATTGTGCAAAAATGGCAGTAAAGGAAATGAAAAATTATTTGGAAAATGGAAATATTGTTAATTCTGTTAACTTTCCAAGCATTAATGAACCTCGTACAACAAAACATCGTGTATGTTTAATTCATAAAAATGTTCCAAATATGTTAGCGCAATTTGCGACATTGTTTGCAAAACAACAAATCAATATTGAAAATATGGTCAACAAGGCTAAAGGTGATTTTGCATATACAATTATTGATACAAATGATAGTGTTGGTATTCATGAATTTGAAGAATTAGAAAATGTTATAAGAGTAAGAATGATTTAATAAAGGTATTAACGAAATATCAAAAAGTATTTCGTTAATACTCTTTTTATTTATTAAGAATTTGGATGCGTCAGGTAAAAATACTTAAAACAGGTAAT
>CAJUJC010000109.1 GCA_910586805.1 uncultured Erysipelotrichales bacterium
ATATGGGGTATTCAAAAAGAAAGTGAATTGGATGAGTGGTTATCATATATAAATAATACACCAACAATGACAAAAGATATTATTGAATATATTGAAAAAGAAAAAGAGGAATTATCAGGAGAATTTTGTAGAGGATGTGGATATTGTATGCCTTGTCCTGCAGGAATTATGATTAACCAATGTGCACGTATGTCTTTAATGTTAAGAAGAGCACCTTCAGCTGCTTGGTTAACTGAAGATATGCAATCAGAAATGAAGAAAATTGAGAATTGTTTGCATTGTAATCTTTGTCATCAAAAATGTCCTTATGGTTTAGATACACCTAAGCTATTGGAAAAAAATTATGAAGATTATCAAAAAGTGTTATCAGGAGAAGTCAAAGTTTAAATGAAACTTTTAGAAAAGATGAAGAATAAGGACAATTTTACTTATTCAGAGGGTGTTATTGTTGAGTATTTATTAAATCATCATAAAGATTTATTTGAATTATCTATCAATGAACTTGCTAAAAAAACTTATACCTCTAATGCTACAATTATTAGATTATGTAGAAAACTTGGTTTAGATGGATATAAGACAATGAAAACTGTTTTATTAAATGAACTTGAAGCTCAAAAATATATAGTGAAAAATATTGATTATAGTGTTCCCTTTCAAGAAAATGAATCTACACAGGATATATTTAATAGTTTATTTTCATTATATAGAGAAAGCATCAATATTATTCAATCACAACTTGATGAACAAGAAATAGAAAAAATTGTTGAATGTATTATACAATCAAAAAGAATATTTATCTATGCAATAGGTGATGCGAAAATAACTTCTCAAGGGTTTATTAATAAAATGATTAAAATTAATTATTTTCCAATTCTTGCAACAGAAAATCAAGAAGAATTGCATATTGCTAAACAAATGACAAAAGATGACTGTGCATTATTTATTACATATGGAGCAAAACAACGTCGTTTACAAGAGTGTGTAAATATAGCAAGACAAAGAAGAGTTCCTTGTGTATTAATGACGGCAAATGCACAAACACCACTTATCAAAAAATGTGAATATCACATTGTGATTCCTGATTACGAACATGATGAAAAAATTGCAACCTTCTATTCACAGCTTGCTTTTCTCTATATATTTAGCCTTATCTATTCATTAATTTATAATCGAAGATAAACCTCCTCATTTGAACAAAAAGTTCATAATAGGAGGTTCTTTTTTTAATATTTTGAACTTCTATTACTAAAGAGAATAGAAGTCTTTTTTTTATATTTTTCATATGTTATAAATGGATTAAATCAAAAGGAGGAATAAAAAATGATTGGAACAATTGCAGCTATATTAACAACATTATCTTTTGTACCACAAGCCTATCAGGTGATAAAAACAAAAGATACTTCAGGAATTTCATTAGGGATGTACATTGCATTTATTATGGGAGTATTTTTATGGATTGTTCATGGATGGAATATTCAGGATTATAATTTAATTGGTGCAAATGCAATTACATTTGTTTTTGCATTAATAATTTTAACTTATAAAATGATATATAAATAAAGGAGAAAACAATGAAAGAATGGAATCATGAATTTGCATTGGAATTTGGATTGAGAGTTCAACAAATGATTAAAAATAAAAAATTAAAAGCAGTAGGTATAAGAATAACATATAAAGATTTGTTGATTTTTCAATATTTAATGGATGGTAAAAAAGAAGATACATGGCTAAAACGAAAGGAAAGAACAGTATTAGAAAGTGGATGCAGTTCTTATGAAGTGTTTTTAAACAAGAATCAATATTCTTCATGGATTGATAATGATAATTACGCTATATGTGGAGGAGGTTATCCTATTATAGAAAATGGGAATTGTGTTGGAGCTATTTGTGTATCAGGATTGAAACATGATGAGGATCATCAATTGATTGTTGATATCTTAAAAGAAATGGAGGTTTTATAATGAGGTTAGGAATTTTAGGAACTGGGATGATTGTGAAAGATTTTATGACTATGGTTCATGAATTAAATATTGATTATATATCTATTTTAGGAACAAAGGAAAGAGAAGAGGAAACGAAAGAACTTGTTCAAAAGTATCGCTTTAATCAATATTTCTATGATTATGATGAATTATTAAATGATGATATTGATACAGTTTATGTTGCTTTACCTAATCATCTTCATTTTCAATTTGCAAAAAAAGCATTAGAAAGTGGAAAAAATGTCATTATAGAAAAACCAATTACATCAAATGCTAAAGAGTTAAGTGAATTAATAACAATAGCAAATCAAAGACATTTAATGATTTTTGAAGCCATGAATATTCATTATCTTCCAGCCTTTAAGGCATTAAAAAAAGATATTCCAAAAGTAGGGAATATAAAAATAGTTTATTTTAATTATAGCCAATATTCATCAAGATATAATGCTTTTAAAGAAGGAAATATATTGCCCGCATTTGATTATGAAAAATCAGGTGGAGCATTAATGGATATTAATGTCTATAATATTCATGCGATTATGGGTTTGTTTAAGGAACCAAAAGAGAGTTATTATTTTGCAAATATTGAAAATAATATTGATACAAGTGGGATGATGGTTTTGAATTATGAAAATTATAAAGCTATTTGTATTGGTGCAAAAGATTGTCGGGCTCCTATTATATCAACGATTCAAGGGGACGAAGGTGTTATTGTTATTGAAAAACCAGTTAATCAAATAGTTGGATATAAGTTTATAGATAATCATGGGAATGAAACTGAATATTGTTTTGATGAAGGAAAACATAGATTGTTTTATGAATTTAAAGAGTTCATAAGAATGATAGAAGAAAAGGATTATCAAACACAGCAGAATATGCTACGATTAAGTTTAGAAATTGCGGAAGTTATGGAAAAAGGTAGAAAACAGGAAGGAGTTATTTTTGGAAATGAAAGATCGTAAATTGGTATTAGGTTATATCGGAAATGGAAAAAGTGCCAATCGTTATCATTTACCCTTTGTTTTAAAAAGAGAGGATAAATTTGTTGTGAAAACTATTTTTGATATTCAAATAAGACATGATATCTGGAATGAAATTGAAGGAGTAACTTATACAAATAACGTTGATGATGTTTTAAATGACCCTGAAATTGATATGGTTGTGATTTGTACAACACATCATTATCATTATAATTATGCAAAGATGGTATTAGAAGCTGGTAAACATTGCTTGGTTGAAAAACCCTTTATGGAAAATAGTGAGGAAGCAAGAGAAATTTTTGAATTAGCTTCTTCTAAGGGATTGTTTGTGTCAGCATATCAAAATAGAAGATACGATAGTGATTTTTTAACTGTTCAAAAGGTTATTGAAAGTGGAAAACTTGGAGATTTATTGGAATTAGAAATGCATTTTGACTATTTTAGACCAGAAGTTCCTGAAAGTGTTCATGAATTTGATGCAGCTCATTCTTATTTATATGGACATGGTTGTCATACATTAGATCAGGTGATTTCATATTTTGGTAAACCAGATCATATTCATTATGATGTTAGACAATTGTTAGGTGAAGGAAGAATGAATGATTATTTTGATTTGGATTTATATTATGGAATTTTAAAAGTATCAGTGAAATCAAGTTATTTTAGAATAAAAGAAAGACCAAGTTTTATTGTTTATGGGAAAAAAGGTATGTTTGTGAAACAAACAAAAGATAGACAGGAAGAACATTTAAAATTATTTCATATGCCAACACATAGTGATTTTGGTGTAGATACATTAGAACATTATGGAATCTTAACATATGTTGATGATGCAGGTAATTATCATGAAGAAAAAGTTGAAAGTGTTAAAGGGGATTATGGTAGAGTTTATGATGGAATATATGATAGTATTGTGCATGGAAAAGAACAAGTCATTAAACCTTGGCAAACATTACTTCAAATGGAAATGTTAGAAACTGGTGTTAAAGGATTGAAGTAATATGAAGTTTATATTTTTTGATATTGATGGAACGCTTGTTTATAATAATCATGGGAAGGAAATAATTCCAGAATCTACAATACGTACAATTGAAAAATTGAAAGAAAAAGGTCATATCGTTGCTGTTGCAACGGGGAGATCACTTGCGACTGTTCTTCCAGTTACTGCAAAACTAGGTATTCATCATATTGTTAGTGATGGAGGAAATGGTTTGGTGATTGCTGATGAAATCAAACATATCAACCCTTTAGACAAAGAATTTGTAGATGTATTGACACAAGAATTGATAGCAAAAAAAATTCCTTTTGCTTATATGAGTGATCCTATAAAACGTAAAATCAAAGCATCTCCTTTAATGTTAGCTTATCAAAATATTTATTCTTTTGAGGATTTTACAATTGAAGTGAGTGAAGATTATGATTATCTAAATGAAAAAGCTTATAAAATATTTGTGAATATAAAATCAGGAGAGGAAGAATGTGTACAAACAATAAATCTTAAAGAGGTCATGCGTTATCATGATGATTGTTTAGCCATAGAACCTGAAGATAAATATAAAGGCATGAAAGAGCTTGTGAAATATTTTCAAGGTGATGAAAAGGATATTGTATTTTTTGGTGATGGCTATAATGATAGAAGTGTTGTTTTACAAGCACCTTTGTCTATTGCGATGGGTAATGCAGTTGATGCATTAAAAGATATCAGTTCTTTTGTAACCAAAGATATATTGGATGATGGCATTGAGTATGCATGTCAGCATTTTAAATTGATATAAAAAAAGAATGCTTGAGTTGCATTCTTTTTTCATGGTTTTTTTATTCAACAACAGTTACGTTAGCTGCTTGAGGTCCACGATCTCCTTCAACGATGTCGAATTCAACGTTTTGCCCTTCTTCTAAAGTTTTGAATCCATCAGAATTGATAGCAGAGAAATGTACGAATACATCTTTTGCTTCACCATCAATAGTAATGAAACCATATCCTTTATCAGATTTAAACCATTTTACTTTACCTGTACTCATTAATGAAGTACCTCCTTCTTAAATTGCAAAAAACCATTATTTCCATTTATAAACTTGCTATTCATTAATTATGATACACTTTAAAACTTCGTTTCCTGTTTCTTTGCGAGATAATTATAGCATGTTTTTATATTTTAAACAAGTTATTGTTGACTTTATAAGACTTTAGGGTATCATTTTAATAGTAAAGGGAGATAGGTGATAAAATGTTAAAAAAATATGCGAAGTTAATTGTAAGACAGGGTGTGAACTTACAACCAAACCAAGATTTAGTTATTGATGCTTCTATTGAAAACTATGAATTAGTAAGAGAAATTGCAAAAGAAGCATATGCTTTAAAAGCGAGAGATGTCATTGTACATTACGTTGATTCAGAAATTACAAAGTTAAGATATCAAAATTGTAGTATTGAACACTTTGAAACAGTACCTAATTATTTAAAAGAATTAAAGAATCAATATGCATTAAAACATGCAGCTGTTGTTTCTATTACATCAACTGATCCTGATTTAATGCAAGATATTGATCCATTAAAAATGACAACATGGAATAAGGC
>CAJUJC010000110.1 GCA_910586805.1 uncultured Erysipelotrichales bacterium
GCATTACCCATAGCTATCCCATGTTTCACAAGTTGCATCATTTCTACATCATTAGGCCCATCTCCAAAAGCATAAGTATCTTCAAAATCCACACCTAATCGTTTATATATAAATTCGCATCCTGTACCTTTTGAATATCCTAAGACATAGACATCCATACGAATAATGCCAGTATCATAAATGACAACTCTAAAATCATCTTTTAATTCTTCATATGCTTTCATTAAATCATCAACAGATTCAAACATTGTACAACAACTGATTGCATGAACATCTTGAGCACTATACTCTTCAATCACTCCAACTGGTCTTTCACTTGTTCCTTGAAAATGAACTCTATGCTTAACAACATACTCATCATCTAAACAATCACACCACATATCATGATGTCCATAAAATTCTGATCTTCCATTATATTTTTTATAAACATCTAATTGATGTTGAACTTGTTCCACAGAAAATAAGTCATCAACCAATACTTCCCCTTGATGTCTTATATAATGACCATCCGAACATATGTATCCATCAAATTCCATATCACTCATTGCTTTTGGAACTTCTCCTCTTGCTGAAGCAATAAATATTTTATTACCTTGTTCTCTAAATTTTTTCAAACAATATCTCACAGCTTTACTAGGAGTCATTAAACCATTTGATACATTGATTAAAGTTCCATCAATATCAAAAAAAGCCACTTTCATTACCATACCTCACTTTAAGAATTTTTATCATTATATCACGTTTATTTCTTTCATCAAATATCTTTTCATAAGAAAAAGACCTATTTCTAGATCTCGCTTAACATTTGCATTGGATTATCAGCTGCTTTCACTTTTCCAAAAGCTTTTTCAATAAACCCTTCCTCATTAATAAGATATGTTGTTCTTACAACACCCATCACTTTTTTACCATACATATTCTTTTCTTTCCAAACATCATAAGCTTGAATAGCTACTAATTCTGGATCAGATATGAGTGTGAAAGGTAATTGATATTTTTCTTCAAACTTCTTATGAGAAGCTACACTATCTTTACTAACACCTAAAACAACTGCCTCTTTTTCAAGAAAATGTGGATAGTTCTCTGCAAAACCACATGCTTGTTTTGTGCACCCTGGTGTATTATCTCTTGGATAAAAATATAAAATAACTTTCTTTCCTAAATAATCACTTAATGATACTGATTTACCATTTTGATCTAATAATGTAAAATCAGGTGCTTTTGTTTGTACTTCTAACATTCTCTCATCTCCTTTTATCAATATCATAACCTTTTTCTATAATAATTCAAATATATTGCATTATTTTTTTAATTTTGATATTTCTTCTTTGATTTTATCAATACTTTTTTCAATCAATTCATATTTATCCTCTTGTTCGCTTTGGGCTTGTTGATCTACTATACTTTCAGAATATGAGATATATGCGCTATTTAAAGAAATCATACTTCCTAAAGTAGAAAAGAAATTTCCAATAACATCTTGTTCATCAGCACTAAAACTTTCCATAAAAGCACCACATATTAAAACAATAAATTCATCTACCAATAAAGGATGAATTTGAAAAAGAGCCATAATATCACCAATATAATTTATGCATTTAATCAAACAATGATTGTTGATATAGCCCACTTATAATCTCTAAACATTCATTTTTATCATTTAATAAAGAAAAGGCTTCTTGATCACAATACAACCAACTATAAATGTCTTTTTGTTTAATGATTAAAGGCATACGATGATGTATAGGTCTCATGACCTGATTAGCTTGAGTTGTAATAATTACAACTTCATCACCATGAAACAATCCTGCAAAATAAAGTGGTTCATTATTATTTTCAAAAGAAAATTGATGTTTTAAAGAATCCCATTCATAAAATCCTTTGGCTGGTATTAAACAACGATTTGTATAGATATCTTCTTTGAACTTCACTTTTTCAAATAATGTTTCGCATCTTGCATTAATAATCCTTCCTTGATACTTAGAATGAGTATATCCCCAAGACTTCTTTGTCATTTTCAATTGTGTTTCTTCTTGATAGATAATAAGTATTTGTTGACTTGGAAAACAATCTCCTTCACCACATTCTATATCACTATCATCATGAAAGTGCAATTTCACCATTTGAAATATATCATTATCTATATAATATCTACCACACATACTCTCTAATCCAATAAGCTTGTTCCGTAAGAATTATCAATAGCACATAACCATTGGCCATCAACTTTCTTATAAACATAAGTTGCTCTCCTATCCATACTATATTCTACATCATCTTTGTTTGTAGAATCAAGCAATGTTTGTGACAATACCAAAACAGTATCTTCAGTTTCAATCATCATCATTTTCCCTTGTGTAGGTACAACACTGTTTTGAAAATAAGCTACAATCTTAATAAAAGCTTCTTTAATTTGTTTCTTTCCTTTGGCTTCTAACCCTGGTTTCACAACCAATACAGCATCTTCGCTATAAAACTGCATTAAATCATCAAACCTTTCTTCTTTAATTGCTTTGTCAGCTTCACCTATTAATTTTTTAATTGTTTCATTCATTTCACATTCCTCCTTTTTTCAAAAAACGAGATAAAAAAACTTTCATCCGAAACAAGAATGAAAGTCAAAATTCATTATATACCACCTGTTTCACATACTATCATATGCTATTCTGATAACGGAAAAATCCGGTCCATCTTACTATCTTTCAGACGACAACTCAAGAGTGATATTCAAATAAAGTTTACTCATTCCAAACTCCCACCTTTGTTTGGATCTCTGTGATTTTCTTCTTTATCCTACTTTCTCTATCTTCGTTTTTTGATTGTTAATACCCTAACACTCCTACAAATTAATGTCAAGAATTTTGTATTTTTCTTATAAAAACAGTCATAAGGTACAATAAAAAATCAATATTGTTAAAAAAGTATCTTTTTGATACTTCTATTTCAGTTTCAATTCTCTTTTATAAATAAAGAAAACAAGAATTAACAATGTGATAAGTCCACTTGCAAAAGTCACAAAAACATTTTGAGTCAATCCTGCAAAGATATATCCTACAAAACAAGCGACTGCAACAACCATGGCATAAGGAATTTGTGTCGATACATGAAAGACATGATGACATTGTGCACCAGCTGATGCCATAATTGTCGTATCAGATATAGGAGAAATATGATCTCCACACACAGCACCTGCTAATACTGAAGAAATACAAATCACTAACATGCTATCTCCTTCACTAAACAATGCTGTAATAATAGGAATTAAAATACTAAATGTTCCCCAAGACGTTCCTGTTGCAAAGGCAAGACCTGCTCCAATAACAAATAAGCACACAGGTAAAATAAATGTTGCAATTTCATATTGTTTTAACATTGTTTGCACAAAAACACCAGCCTCTAAATGTGTTGAAACAATATCTCCTAATGTCCATGCAAAAGTTAAAATAACCATTGCTGGAACCATGGTTTTAAAACCAGCAGGAATAGATTCAGCAAATTCAGTATAAGAAATAATTTTTCGTGGTAAATATAATATAAATGTAAATACTAAAGTTAAAAATGAACCTAAAACTAACCCTAAAGAAGCATCACATTCTGTAAATGCCTGAATAAATGAAACACCTTCAAAAAATCCACCTGTATAAACCATACACATAATACAACTTACAATTAAAAACAATACAGGTAAAATTAAATCAAGAATTGTTCCTTTACTAGACACTTCAATTTTTTCTATTTCTTTATATTCCAAATTTCCAAAATGAACGTCACCATTCTTAGCAGCCAGCTCATGTTTTTTCATACTTCCAAAATCTAAATTAAAGGCAATAACAAGAATAACCATAATAATAGTTAATAAAGCATATAAATTAAAAGGTATTGTTTGTAAAAACAACACAAATCCATCTCCACTTGTATAACCAGTAACAGCTGCCGCCCAACTTGAAATAGGTGCAATAATACAAATAGGTGCAGCAGTCGCATCAATAATATAAGCAAGTTTAGCACGTGAAATCTTAAATTTATCACAAATTTCACGCATAACGCTTCCAACTGTTAAACAATTAAAATAATCATCAACAAAAATTAATACACCTAACCCAAATGTTGAAAATAACGCACTCTTTTTATTTTTAATTTTCTTCTGTGCCCACTCTCCATAAGCTTGACTACCACCTGCTTTTGTTGTAAGAGTAACAATTGTTCCTAAGGCAACTAAAAAAAGCATGATTCCAATATTCCAAGTATCAGATAAATTTGCAATCATTATTTCAAATAAACGAACAACTGTATTGATAATATGAAAATCACTTAACAATAATGAACCTACAAAAATACCAATAAATAAAGACAAATAAACTTCCTTTGTTTTTAAGGCAATAGCAATTGCAATAATCGCTGGTAACAACGCCCATATACTTCCAATATACTCCATAATGTTTTCCTCCTATTAAAAAAGTTTTGACAGCAAGAATACTATCAAAACTCATGAGTAAACATTCATTGACTTAGATAGCTCTCCACATAATGTGACAGTTCCTTATATATTTTATAAGGACCCAAGATATAAAAGATTGGTGTCTTCTTATCTTTCGGCATATCACCCTTTCTTTCATAACAGCCACCAAACTTTATTATGAAATACTTTTGATCAATGCGCCTCTATTCTTATTGTCCATGTATAGTTTATACAAAAATAATAATATGTCAATATTTTTTAACATAAATTCAATTTCATTACAAATATAGTTATTTGTTAGTATAAACTTTATCATATACTTTCATAATATATTATCAACATAATGAAAATATCAATCTTATTAAGACTGATATTTTATATACCTTATCCTTCTTTTCCGATTAAAGATTTTTCATAAACTTTAAAGAATGGATAATAAACAACTATACTTATTCCTATTAATATACACATAAAAATAACATTTTTAAAATCTAAAGCTGATAAAAATCCTTGAGCGAAGAATGGAGTAAATGATGGATCAACAATATAACCCATACTTATCCATCCCATTTCTTGTACCCAATAGCCTAAACCAATAGAAATACATGGCATTAAAACAAATGGAATTGCTAAAATTGGATTTAAAACAATAGGTCCACCAAAGATAACAGGTTCATTGATACCACAAATTCCTGGTACAAGACTTAATCTTCCAATAGATTTAATATGTTTAACTTGTGACAAACACATTAAGATAACTAATCCTAAAGTATTTCCTCCGCCACCAAGAACAGCATATCTATACA
>CAJUJC010000111.1 GCA_910586805.1 uncultured Erysipelotrichales bacterium
GCCTTAGGAGCAATGCATCAAAAATATTGGTATGCAGAAGTTCATGCAAGAGGACATTATCCAGCACATATGTTGAAAAAGTTTGAAAGAAAAGGTTATGACTTTATTACTGAAGAAGATAAGAAAATCTTAGAAGAAGGAAAAGTTGATTATATTGCCTTCTCTTATTACATGAGTTTTGCATCACAATATCAAGGTAGAAATGAAAAGACTTTTGATTATTCTAATGAAGATTTTGTAAGAAATACTTATTTAAAAGCAAGTGATTGGGGATGGCAAATTGATCCATTAGGATTACGTTGGTGTTTAAACTGGTTCTATGATCGTTTTGAACTTCCAATGATGATTGTAGAAAATGGCTTTGGTGCTTATGATAAAGTGGAAGAAGATGGAACAATTGATGATCAATATCGTATAGATTATTTAAAAGAACATATTCAAGCAATGAAAGATGCAGTAGAATATGATGGTGTTGATTTGTTTGGTTATACAATGTGGTCACCAATTGATATTGTATCTGCATCTACTGGTGAATATGATAAACGTTATGGATTTATCTATGTCAATTACAATAATGCACATGAAGGTGATTTTTCAAGAAGTAAGAAAAAATCATTTGATTGGTATAAAAACGTTATCAAAACAAACGGTGAAGAATTATAAAATGTAAATTTTATTATCAAACAATAAACTGAAGAAAGCTATATTCTTATTTATGGAATATAGTTTTTATTTATATTGTTGTAGATCGTAAAATCAAAGTCATGGTATAAATATTTGATTTATGTAATTTTCTATGTTCATGTCAAAAAATGTTGTATAATGTTGTATAAGGGGGAATTTGATATGAACAAAAAAGTGATTATTGGGATTGTTGTAGGAATATTATTATGTATTTGTGGATGTGTGTATTATTTTACAACAGTACCTTATATTGTTTTAAAAGAAAATAGGGTTGAGTTAGAAATAGCAAGTTCATTTGATGCTATGTCTTATGTTGAAAAGTTAAATCATTGCAAAAAAGAAGATATTAAAGTAGATGAATCACAAGTTGATGTTAAAAAGCTAGGAACTTATCCAGTTGTTTATGAAGTAAAAGATAAAGAGTATATTATGAATGTAAAAGTTGTTGATACTGTTGCACCTACATTTGATGTTAAGAATTTAGATATTGATTTAGGTATGGAAGTGAATGTTGAGTCTTTGGTTGAAAATATAAAAGATCAAACACAAACAAAAACATATTTTAAAGAAGATTATTCTTTTGATAAGGAAGGGAAGCAAGAAGTTTTTATAATTGTTGAGGATGAGTCTGGTAATCAAAGTGAAAGAAAGGCAGTTATTAATGTTGTTAGGGATAAAGAAAAGCCGATATTGTTAGGGTTAAAAGATTTTAGCGTTTATAAAGATCAAAAGATTGATTATCTTAAAGGAATTAAAGCTAAGGATGATAGAGATCCTCAGCCTGAAGTTAAAGTTGATTCAAGTCATGTGAATTTATCAAAAGTTGGTACATATGAAGTTATTTATACTGTTAAAGATCGTTCAAATAATGAAAATCAATATAAACAAAAGGTTATCGTTAAGGAAAGAAAAAATGTACAAGCTATTGGACAAAATTCTCACAAAGTTGTGTATTTAACTTTTGATGATGGGCCTTCTGCAAATACAAAGAAAATTTTAGATATTTTAGATCGATATAATGCAAAAGCAACATTTTTTGTGACTGGAGCAAGCCCTAAGTATAATTATTTGATTAAAGAGGCTCATAATAAAGGACATACAATTGGATTACATACATATACTCATGATTATCCAACGGTTTATGCTTCTGTAGATGCATATTTTAATGATTTGGATAAAGTAGGACAAATGGTTAAAAATCAAATAGGTTTTGTACCTCAATATATACGTTTCCCTGGTGGTTCTTCTAATACGATTTCTGCAAGATATTGTAAGGGAATTATGTCGACTTTATCAACTGAGGTTCAAAATAGAGGATACCAGTATTATGATTGGAATGTAAGTAGTTCAGATGCATCAGGGGGAAGACCTCCTGTGAGTCAAATTGTAAAAGCTTCAACAAGTAGTAAAGCAAATAATATTGTTTTATTAGCTCATGATGCTCAAGCAAAAACAACAACAGTACAGGCATTACCACAAATTATTGAACATTATCAAGCTTTAGGGTATTCATTTGAAGCATTGGATGCATCATCATATACCCCACATCATGGAATTAATAATTAGGACCAGTTTAAGCTGGTTCTTTTCAAATTATAAAACGTATAAAAGGTCAATAAAGTGGAGTGTCTTGTTGTTTTTATGTTAAATAAATTGACTAGAAAATAGAAAATAAACGTGTTAAAATACAGGAGTTAAGAAAGAGGTGTTTATGATGAAAACAATAGCTATTGTAGCAACAGGGGGAACAATCGCAGGAACAGGACAACATGGAAAAACAGTTGCATACCATGCAGGGGAAATGGATGTTAATGAACTTGTACATTCTATTCCTATGATTAACAATATTGCGAATATAGAATGTTATCAACTCATGAATGTTGATAGTAATGAAATGAAACCAGAATATTGGATGAGTTTATCTACAACAATCAATGAGCTTGTAGAACAGGAACATATTGATGGAATTGTTGTGACACATGGAACAGATACATTTGATGAAACTGCTTATTATTTAACATTAACATTAAATACAGAAAAACCTGTTGTTTTAACTGGTGCAATGCGACCAGCAACTGCAACAAGTGCAGATGGTCCATATAATTTATATCAGGCTGTATGTTTGGCTGCTTGTCAAGAAGCTTATGGGCAAGGTGTGATGGGATTGTTTTCTAATACAATTTATTCAGGAAGAGATATTCAAAAAGTGAATAATTATAAAATAGATGCATTTGATCAAAAATCATTTGGATGTTTAGGATATATGCAAGATGATGAAGTTTATTTCTTTACCAAAACTTTTAAAAAACATACATATCAATCACAATTTTCAAAAACGACATATACAACATTACCTGAAGTTGCTATTGCTTATTTTTATGCAGGAGCTTCTTCTCAAATTTTATATGATTTAGCCAAATATAATGAAGGTATTGTTATTGTAGGATCAGGAAATGGAAATTATAGTCAAGATTGGTTGAAAGCCATTAATGAATTATCAAAACAAGGTATTGTTTTTGTAAGAGCATCAAGAGTTTCTCAGGGTATTGTTTTTGATGATAAGGTTTTTGATCCTTATCAATATTGTATTGGTGCAAATACATTATCAGCACAAAAAGCAAGAGTTTTATTGATGTTGGCACTCACACAAACAAAAGATAAAAAACAAATAGGAGTTATTTTTAATGAGTATTAAACAAAAAGGCATTGTATTTACAGTTATTGCAACAGTTATTTTTGGTATAACACCAGCGATTGGAAAATTATCTTATGCATTAGGAAATAATGGAATTCAATTATCGTTTTTAAGACATCTCATTGTATTACCTTTATTTTTCCTGATTGTTGTTTATAGAAAAGAAAGTTTTCATTTAACAAAGCAACAGACAGTTGATGTTGTTAAGGTTGGCTTAGGAAGTGCATTTACAATTGTCACTTTATATTCTTCATATAGTTTTATTGGTGTAGGAAGTGCAACGGTATTACATTTTTTATATCCACTGTTTGTTGTGTTACTTAATTTCTTTTTCTATCATCAAAAGCTAAATACGAAACAAATACTATGTTTAGTGATTGCGATAGTAGGGGTATTTTGTTTTGTAGATCCTTCTTTTGATTCTATGATAGGATTTTTTCTAGCTGTGATTTCAGGTGTTTTCTTTGCTTACTATATGGTAGGTATGGATCATTCTACAATTAGACAATTAAGTCCATATGTTTTTAATTTTTATCTTGTTTTATTAAATGTGGTTCTTATTTTTATATTAGCATTACTGACAAATAGTTTTCATGCTATGCCAATAGAAGGTTATTTATTATCAGGGATTGTTGCTATATTTACATCACTCATTGGAGTGGTGTTACTGCAAAAAGGCATTTACTGTTTGGGAGCATCATTAACAGCTATTTTATCTACTTTAGAACCTATGACAAGTGTTGTGGTAGGAATATTATTTTTAAATGAAACAATGACTTTTTTTAAGGTTATAGGTTGTATATTGGTTTTAATATCAACGTTTATATTGGTTAAAAATCAAAATGCATAATTGATATATTTTTTCATATTATGTATAGGTGATATGATGTTATTATGCGAAAAAGAAGTGCAAACATGCTTGGAATTTGGTTTGATTCCTTTGTTGAAGGAGTATTTTATTGAGGTTAAAGAAGTATCTTTATATATTCATGATAAAATTTGTATAGATGCTCATATTGTCTATCAGGATCATACAGTCAATATGAAATCTTCATTTTTGTTGGATTATCAAGATCAATGTCTTTGTTTTTATGATATATCTGGGTCTGCTGAGTATTTATTTCTAAATATTAAAATTATGAATGTTTTAAAACAATTATTAAAGAATACAGATGTAAAAATAAAAGATAACGCATGTTATTATAAGATAGATTTGCCTATACAAAGTATTGAAATACAACAAGGACAGTTAGAAATTAAATTAAAACAACGAACATAATTTAACGTTCGTTGTTTTTTAATACCTCATCAATAATTCCATATTCTAATGCATCATAAGCATTCATAAAATAATCACGATCTGTATCTTTTTTTATTTTACGAAGGGGTTGATTTGTCATGCTTGATAACATACGATTCAGTTTCTCTTTTTGTCTTAAAATATGTTTTGTTGTAATTTCAATATCGCTTGCTTGCCCACTTGTACCACCAAGAGGTTGGTGTATCATAATTTCACTATTTTCTAATGCACAACGTTTTCCCTTTTGACCAGCCGCAAGTAAAAATGCACCCATACTTGCAGATAATCCCATACTAATTGTAGAAACATCACATTTAACAAAGTTCATTGTATCATAAATAGCTAATCCTGCTGATACACTACCACCAGGAGAATTGATATACATGTAAATATCAGCATGAGGGTCTAAGGATTCTAAGTATAAAAGTTGACTGACAATAGAACTTGCGACCTCATCATTGATTTCTCCACATAACATAATAATACGATCTTCTAAAAGTCTTGAAAAGATATCATAAGCATATTCTTTTGAATGTTTTTTTAAAATAACAGTTGGTATAAAATGCAT
>CAJUJC010000112.1 GCA_910586805.1 uncultured Erysipelotrichales bacterium
TAAAAAAGTGGTAGGACTTAATAAAAATTTCTACCACTTTGTCAACACTCTGAAACCAGTTACTACTGGTTTTTTTGATTAAAAATTTTATAAAAAATAAAAAAGATTCTTATGAACCTTTTCCTTATTTTTTCTTTTTACTTATCATTGAAACAACAATAATGATAACAAGTACAACTACTGCTGCAATACCAGCAACTGGAAGTAAATCTGGCTTTTCAAAAGCTTTTGTCCACATAGCCATTTTTCTAATGAAAATAGAAATGGCATATCCTGAAGTTCCAGCACCAATAAGTGCTAAGAACGCTTTAAACCATTTTGGAAAAACTTCAGTGAATAAAACTGTTGTGACTAAACAAATAAGTGCTATAAATACACAAATTACAAAATGCATAGTGAAACCTCCTTTAACATACAACAATAAAAATAACATAAATTAGCTTTAATTGCAATACTATGGAGCAAAAGCAGTGTCTATTGTTGATGAATATTTCTATATTATTCATAATTCTTTTTGTATAAAACATTTTTTGATTCCATAATTTATAGTAGCTCAAAATTGATTTGTTTTTATATGTTTATTCTAAGCGGTGTATAGTATCATTCATTAACATATATAACAAAGAGAAATAAAATGTTATTTTGGTGTTATTTGTGGAAAAAAAGATGAAAATGTGGTATAACTAATATATCAAAGAGAGGTGATCTCGTATGAGATTTAATAGAGGAAAAAGATATTCATATTATAGTAGTTATTCGAATACAAGAAGATCTCGTATTCGTTGGGATAGAATTGGTATTATTATTGGAACTATTATTGTTATAGTGGGAGTATTGGTATGGTTTAATTTTGATCGTATTCAATTATTGATGAAGGGTTATTCTTTTAACCAACAAAATCAAATTTTATCTTTAGATAATGAAGCAGTTGATGAAATTTTAACTCATGATAAATTAGAACATATAAGTGATTGGGTTAAGGGTAGTGAAAAATATACTTATTATGATGAATATGAACGTTATATAACAGTTCATAAAAACACAAAAAAGAATGATGCAATCACTATTATTGATGACATTTATGATAACTATGTTCCAAAATTAACAACTTTAAATTATACAGATGATCAGTTGTGGAAAATATTGAATTATGCAAGTGTCAAAGATATTGCACACATTGTTGAAAAACAGTATACATATGCACAAATTGAGCCATTTATGAAAGTGAAAGGTTTTGTTTTTTCAGATATTGATGATTATATGAAAGTTTACAATGAAAAGAAAAATTATAATTATGCAGTTTTGATTACAACATATCCATTTATTGTTTCTTCAAATGATGTTGATAAATCTTATACAATTCAAAATGTTGATGATATAAATATTTTAGTGAAAAAAGGATTCTATTTACCTTCATCATATGAACCAAAAGATTTGGTAAAACCAAATATGCCTGTTGCTCCTGATTGTGAGAATCCAAGTTTGAGAAAAGAAGTTGCAAGTGCTTTGGAAGAAATGTATAAAGATGCTAAAAAAGAAGGATATAACCTTGTTATTAATAGTGCTTATCGTTCATATAAGACTCAAAAGAAAACTTATGATGATTACTTTAAAAAATATGATCCAGTTACAGCAGCAAGTTTAGTTGCTGAACCAGGTTCAAGTGAACATCAGACAGGATTAAGTGTTGATTTAACTTGTCAATCAGTGATTGATGATAAACTTAATGGTATTGAAAATAGCCGTTTTGGGTATAAACCTGATTACAAATGGTGTGTTGCAAATTCTTATAAATATGGATTTATTTTAAGATTTGAAGAAGAAAAAGTAGATATTACAGGTATTGGAAATGAGCCATGGCATTTTAGATATGTAGGTAAAGAGGCTGCAAAAGAAATTTTCAATAATGGATGGACGCTTGAGGAATATTGTTTATATCAAGGTGTTATTCCAACAATTAAAGAAAAACAATAATCTAGGGATGTCCCTAGATTATTTTTAGGAGAAGATTATGAAAACATTAATAACAACTTTAAATTCAAAATTTATTCATACATCATTATCGTTAAGATTGTTATATGTTGCAACTTATAAAAAACATGATGTTTATTTTAAAGAATATACGATTAAAGATCATATAGAACATATTGTAGATGATATATTAGATCATTATTATGATGTTGTTGCTTTTTCTTGTTATATTTGGAATATTGAATATATACAAGAGATATGTGCTTTATTAAAAGAAAAGAAAAAAGATATTGTTATTATTTTAGGTGGTCCTGAGGTGACTTATGAGCCTGAACATTTTTTGAAAAATAAAAATATTGATTATGTGATAAGTGGAGAAGGGGAAGTTATTTTTGAACAACTATTAACTTCATTAGAAAAGAAAGAAAATATTGATATTCAAGGAATAAGTTATCAAGGACATATCTCAAAAGAGATAGCTTGTGTTGATTTATCTTATGTAGAAACACTCGATTCTCCATACAACCTACCGCAAGACAAAGAGCATATGGCACAAAGAATACTTTATTTTGAAACAAGTCGAGGATGCCCATTCCAGTGTCAGTATTGTTTATCTTCATTAGAAAAAGGATTACGTTTTTTTAGTGTTGATTATCTTAAGAAACAACTTCATATTATTTTACATAGCGGAGCAAAGACGATTAAATTTTTAGATAGAAGTTTTAATGCGAACGTTCAACATGCAATTATGATTTTAGATTATATATTTCAAAATTATCAAGAAGGACAGCAATTTCAATTTGAGATCAATGCTGATGTTTTACAACAACCTATTATTGATTTTATTAAAGAAAATGCACCAATGGGTCTATTGCGTTTTGAAATAGGAATACAATCAACATATGAACCAACAAATAAAGCAGTGAAACGTATTCAAAATTTTGAACGTTTAAGTGAAGTTGTTAAGCAATTAATGGAAGATGGCAAATGTGATTTGCATTTAGATTTAATTGCTGGTTTACCTTATGAAACCTATGATAGGTTTAAAAAATCATTTGATGATGTTTTTACTTTTAGAGCGAAAGAACTACAATTAGGTTTTTTAAAGTTGTTAAGGGGAACATCTTTAAGAACAAATGCAAATGATTATGGTTATATATATCAAACACAACCACCTTATGAAATGATCAGTAATCATTGGATGAATGCTAATGATATAGAAAATATACATATGGCTGAAGATATGTTAGAGAAATATTGGAATAGTGGAAGATTTGTAAGCACAATGAATGAGATTATGGATCATGTCTCTTCACCATTTGATTTCTTTTATCGTTTAGGATGTTTTTATAAAGAAAATCATTTTAAGAGATTAGGTTATCAATTGGATGAATTATTCATGTATTTAGATCAATTTATGAATGATAAATATATTCATGAATTACTTATACAAGATTATTTATCAAATTTTAAAGTTAAACCTAAAAAATGGTATCTATCAACAATATCATCTCATCAAAGAAAAGAAGTTATTAAACAATTGGTTGAAGTATATCACCTTGATCCAGAGTTATTATTTAGATATGCTATTGTTGAAAAGATTCAACAAGGTTACCTTGTTGTTATTTATAAAGATTTTCAGTGCCAAATGAATATATATAAGATAATTGATAAAATTGAAATAGAATAATTGAGGAGTGATGAAATTGTTATCAATGGTAGAATATGTACATTTACGTTTAAAGGATTATCCACATCATACAATAGGTATCGATATGACGATGGGAAAGGGGTTTGATACTTTAGCCCTAGCAAAACATTGTCAAGAAGTTTATGCTTTTGATATTCAACAGGAAGCTCTTTATCATACACAAAAAGTCGTTCATGGATTTGAAAATGTTCATTTGATTTTAGATAGTCATGAAAATATAGACCACTATGTATCTTCGTTTGATATTGCTATCTTCAATTTAGGTTATTTACCTGGTTTATCTCACCATACAACCACTTTATTATCTTCAACACAAAAGGCATTACAAAAAGCAGTGGCTATGATGAATGAAGTTGTTTTTGTTGTTGTTTATCCAGGACATGATGAGGGACAAAAAGAAAGTATATGGATTGATGATTATGTAAAGAATTTGGATACACATTTATATAATGTTTCAAGTTATAAGATGTTAAATAAAAAGAATGCACCCTATGTTATTGAAATTCAAAAAAGAAAAGGTAAGGATCGTTTTTAACGACTCTTACCTTTATTAATAACATAAGATATATTTAAAATCATTTTGAGATACAGGGTAAATTAAATCTTCAGGACTATCACTTCTAAAATGGAATAACTGACCATCTTCAATTTTTCCATTCCATGTTGCAACAACAGGTATTGTTTCACTAATTTCTTTTAAGAATGAAAGTATATCAATTTGACTATCTTTAGAATATAAAATTTTTTTATTATCAATGAGTAAAACTTTTTGATGATATGTTGATAAAAAGTTTTTCATTTCATCCATCAACTTATCTGAGGGAGTATTTGCAAATATCATATCAAGATCAATGAGAGGAATACCAATATCTTGACTATATTCTCTTACTACTTTTGGTTTTCCAGTACCAGGTGTACCAATAACTAATAGCAATTTGTACTTCGTGTTTTCTAATTCTTTCATTTTTTTGTTCATATCCATGGGACTATTCTCCTTTTCTTATGTTTTTATTTATGTTTATTATAGCATTAATTGTAAGCGGTTTCTATGATAATGTTGAAAATTTATAAAAAAAGAAGCCACATCTCTAAAAAGCAAGAGATTGGCTACAAAGAATCATTCCGCCAAGTAAACTATACTCATTTAAATCTTCAATTTTAATTAAATCAGGAATATAATTTTCTGGAATTGTTTTCCCTAATTCTTTTTTTAAATCTTCCAAATCTGTAATTAAAGTACAAAATAAGACAATAGCATCAGGACTAATCACACCAATGATAGACAAAACAATCTTTGATACCAGTTCAACCATACCTTCAGGTGTTTTATTTAAAGTTAATTTATCCTCACTGCTTGCAAAAGGTAAATATTGCACTTCTCCAGCAAGATTGTTTCTACCTGAAATGAGTTGACCATTAATAATCATACCAGCTCCTGCAAAAGAAGAAACAGGTTGGAAAACCATGGATAAAGAGCGATATTTTGTTTGTGTTGCATAAT
>CAJUJC010000113.1 GCA_910586805.1 uncultured Erysipelotrichales bacterium
ATACAATAATATTATTTTGATTTCTTTTAAAAACCTGTTCATTAATTTCTGTTAATTCTTTTTTTATCCATTTACCAGAAAGACTGATAATAAAAGTCATATCGGATTGATCTAATGCATTTTCAATTACTGAGATATCTGAATGACGATCAATTTCATAACAAAGAATATTAAACGAACGTAACATTTCACTAAATAAATTTGTTGCAGTAAAACCATGGTGTCCTGTTAAGACAGCAACTTTTTTACAGTATGATAATTGCCAAGCGATTCTTGAAATTTGTTCATGATCAAAAAGTAAATAAAGATGATCATAGATGTTTCTAATTTGATTTGTATATGCATTATAAAATCCAATAGGATTATTAATTTCATTAATATATTCTTGTGTGATTCCATAAAATTTAATGTGATTTTCTTGTTTGATATCAAGAAAACCATCGTACTCTAATTTTTTGCAGAATTTTGTTATAGTGGCAGGAGTTGTATTTGCTAAGTATGCAATTTTTTCAATAGATATATCAGGAAATTCAGATAAGCGATCTAACATGACTTTAGCAATAATAAAATTAGTATCAAATTTTTTAATATTAAAGAGATATTCAGATAATATAACCTGTAATCCTGTTTTTTTGAAATCTTGTTCTATCAATATTCTCCCCCTCCTTTTTGTTTATTACTTACAAAGTATAACATATTAAAGACTGTCATTCAATTTTGAAAATATATTAGAATTCATTGAGTATTATTATATTTCAATATCGTTTTGGTATAAAAACTTTTCTATATTGGATATATTTATTAAGTATATTTATATATGATGGATGATTAAGGATTATATTGAGTAGAATAAATTTAAGATTTATTGATGAGAATGATAAATACTTAATTTTTGATTATTTCCTTATTTTAATTAATAATTAGATTACTTATGAAAAATTGTAATCATTATTAGGGAGATAACTGAAAATATCTTTATTATTTGATTTTTTATGTAATTAAAAACAATGATATGAAATAAAAGTATCAAAATATCGTTGTTTTGTTTCATAATGTTTATTTTCCAAAATTGGAAAATAAACATTATAGAGTGAATGATATAATGATAGTGGTAATCATGATTATACAAATATAAAAAGAGAGAGGACAAACACAATGAATAAATTATCTGAAATATTAGATGCGAAACTTGTTCCTATAATGAGTAAAGTATCTAGCCAAAGACATCTTTCTGCTGTTAGAGATGGATTGGTTGCGACCATTCCACTAACTATTATTGGTGCTATTTTCTTGTTAGTTGCTACTTTTCCATTTCCACAAGCTTATGTTAATTTCATGGAAAATAATCCAACACTTACAAATGTTTAATGATTCCGTTTACACTCACAATAGGGTTGTTATCTATTTATGTGAGTTTTAGTATTGGTTATCATTTGGCAAAAACTTATAATATTTCTCCATTATTAGGTGGAATAGCTGCGACATTATGCTTTTTAACAACAATAGGAGTGACTTCTATTGAAGATGGTTCTTATATTAATCAAGCATATTTAGGTGGAGAAGGAATGTTTAGTGCTATTATTACTTCACTATTTGTTGTAGAGGTTATGCGCTTTTGTGATAAACATAACTTAAAAATTAAAATGCCTGATTCTATTCCGCCAAATATTGGAAGTAGTTTTGATGCATTAATTCCAATTGCTATTTCTGTAACAATTGTGACTATTGTTGTCCATGTATTAGGATTTGATATAAATGCAATGATTGCGTCTGCATTGACACCTTTATTAAGTGCATCAGCAGATTCATTGCTATTACCAATTATTTATGTTGTTTTAACTGCCTTAATGTGGTTTGCTGGTATTCATCCAGGTGTATTACAAGCTATTGTTTTACCGATTTGGACAATTAATGCAGTTGCTAATATGGATGCATTTGTTGCAGGTGCGCCTATTCCTCACATTGGTGTTGAACCATTTATCTTTACATTCTTATGGATTGGTGGTGGCGGAGGAACACTTGCCTTATGTCTTATGATGTGCTTCTCTAAGAGTCAATCTATTAAAAGTTTAGGACGATTAAGTATTGCACCAAGTCTTTTCAATATTAATGAACCTGTATTATTTGGTGTTCCATTCATTTTAAATCCAACATTCTTCATTCCGTTGCTTTTAGGACCATTAATTAATGTATTTATAACATATTTTGCTTTTACAACAGGAATTGTTGCAGGTATGGGCAATCCTCTTGCAGCAGCATGGAATTTCCCTTCGTTTTTAGGAGGATTCTTGTACACAAATTCATGGACTGGAGTTGCATTGGTAGTTGTGAATTTCTTAGTTTATTTTATTGTTTATTATCCATTCTTTAAAATCTATGAAAAGAAAAGTTTACAAGAGGAGGGAATATTAGAAGATGAAACAGTGTCTGTGTAAGTTTCCGAAAGATTTTTTATGGGGAGGAGCAGTGGCTGCAAATCAAATAGAAGGAGCCTTTGATGTTGGCGGTAAAGGTTTATGTATTGCAGATATTAATGAGTTTAAAGGTGACCTTCCTCCAGAAAAAAGGGAAAATAAAGAAATGTCTCTTGAAGAAGTTTATGAATTATTGAATAAAGAAAATGGTAATTTTCCAAAGCGTTATAGTATTGATTTTTATCATAACTATAAAGAAGATATTCGATTATTAGCAGGATTAAATATTAAATCATTTAGAACTTCATTTAACTGGTCACGAATCTTTCCTAATGGAGATGAAACTGAGCCTAATGAAGAAGGATTAAAATTTTATGATAATCTTATTGATGAACTATTAAAATATGGGATTGAACCATTAATGACTATTTCTCATTATGAGATGCCACTGAATATAGCAATTCAATATAATGGTTGGTACAATCGTAAAACAATGGATATGTTTACAAAATATTGTGAAGTTTTATTTAAGCGTTATAAAGACAAAGTTAAATATTGGATTTTGGTCAATCAAATTAATCTTATTCATATTGAATCATTTAATCACTTAGGTATCCCTAGTGATCGTGTAGATAATTTAATGGAAGCAAAATATCAAGGTTTGCATAATGAATTAGTTGCTTGTGCTAGAGCTGTTAAGATTGGTAAAGAAATTAATCCAAATTTTCAATTAGGAGTTATGGCAAGTTATGGGATTCCTTATCCAGAAACAGGAAGTTCAGAAGATAATTTAGCTGCTTTAAAATATAGTCAACAGGAGTATTATGTCACTGATATGGCTGTTCAAGGAGAAATTCCATATTATATGTATCGCTTTTATGAAGAAAATAATCTTAATATTGAGATTACAAAACAAGATAAAGAAGATTTAAAAAACACAGTAGATTATGTTAGTTTTTCATACTACTATACTTCAAACATTAATAGTCAAAGTCAAGGAAGATTCCACAATAGTCATATTAAAGTGACTAATGATTGGGGTTGGGGAATGGATCCGTTAGGATTAAGGATTGCATTAAATCAATATTATGATCGCTACCATCTACCAATTATTATATCTGAAAATGGTATGGGATTTTACGAAAAAATAAATGAAGATGGAATATTACATGATGATTATAGAATTGATTATATCAAAGAACATATTATTCAAATTAAGGAAGCTATTCATGATGGTGTCAATGTTATAGGATATTATCCTTGGGGACCTATTGATATTGTGAGTTGTTCATCGTCTGAAATGGAAAAACGTTATGGTTTTATCTATGTTGATTTAGATAATGAATTAAATGGAACAGGAAAAAGATCATTAAAAGATAGTTATTATTGGTATCAAAAAGTTATTGCTAGCAATGGAGAAGAACTATAATAAAATGCTATGGGACTTCGTAAAGAAATATTATTTTGTTTAAGTGCAACTTTTTGTGTAGCAATAGGGGTTTGCCTTTATACCGAATGTCAATTAGGTGCTGATAGTGTTACAGTATTTTTAGATGGAATGAATAAAACAACAGGATTATCAATTTCTTTAATTGATCAAATATTAGTTATTATCATGTTTATTTCAGCTTATTTTATGAATAAATGCAATATTGGGGTATGTACAATTATTCATACAGTAACAATAGGCATATTTATAACATTTGCAAGTTCATTTATAACTCCCTTAGAATTAGCAAAACAATCTTTTCTTGTAAGATGTTTATGTATTATATTAGCACAATTATGCTTTGCTTTTGGCTTTACATTAATGCAAAAATTGTCTTCAGGAATGGCAACAGCTGATGCTTTTATTTATGGTATAATAGAAAAAACTCACTTAAGCTATGTTAAAATTCATTTTATATTTGATGCTACTTATTTCATTCTTGGATATTTGTTAGGTGGAGTTATTGGAATTGGAAGCATAACTTATGTTTTGACATCAGGATGGTTGACTTTTCAAATCAAAAAAAGAATAGATACAATTATTTAGAAAAAAGGAAAAACAATGTCTATCATATATTGATAACAACATTGTTTTTTTGTATCGTAAAATGATATTGAGAAATTAAATTTATATCAAGTTCAACATATGACATATATGAATTTATTGGAGAAATTATATGAAACATTGTTTAGAGAGGTTAATAATATTGTATGAAAACATAAATATGAAATATTATGTATAGAGCATCTTATTGATTGCGTTGAAGAAACAGGAAATAAAATTCAAGTTATGCCAACTCAAGAATTTTCTGCTCATGTAGCTGGAAATCAATTGTTTGAATTGATTAATCGTTTATTTAAGAAGTTAAGTTTTAAATATATGAAAAATAAAATTGTCTTGATTTTATCCGTAAAAGGTATGTGGTTAGAGTTAATGGTAAAATTATTAAATGAATTAAGAAGAATATATAGTTAATAAAATTATGTCTTTTTCATTAGTAAAAAATATAAATAAAATTTTTGGTAAAAAAAGATTAATATTAAATAACATTTTAGTAAAAAAGTATTGATATTAAATGTTATTAATGTTAATATATAGTTGAAAACGCATATATATTTG
>CAJUJC010000114.1 GCA_910586805.1 uncultured Erysipelotrichales bacterium
ACCAAATAAACACCTGCATCATTTGTTCCTGAACGTCCTTTAAAATTACGATTAATCGTTCTTAACGATACACCTTTTGATAAAGGTGCTTGTCCCATTCCAATACAAGGACCACAACCACATTCAAGAATTCTTGCACCTGCTTGAATCATATCAGCTAATGCCCCATTTTGAGAAAGCATTGCTAAAATTGATGAAGAACCAGGAGCAATAACCAAAGAAACATGATCTGCCACCTTTCTTCCTTTTAGTATCTTAGCCGCTCTCATCATATCAGCAAACGATGAATTTGTACAAGAACCAATGACAACTTGATTAATATGCATTCCTTCTAACTCGCTTGCTTCAACAACTGCATCTGGACTATGAGGTTTTGCAACCATAGGAACAAGTGTAGATAAATCAATATCTAATCTTTCATCATAAGTTGCCTTATCATCAGCTTTCATTTCCACAAAATCAGATTCTCTACCTTGCTGCTTTAAATATTCTAAAGTTCTTTCATCAGTAGGAAAAATAGAAGTTGTAGCTCCTAACTCAGCACCCATATTACAAATTGTTGCTCTATCAGTTAAAGATAAAGAAGCAATACCTTCTCCAGTATACTCTACAATCTTATTCACTCCACCTTTAACACTTAATTGTTGTAAAACTTTTAAAATAATATCTTTAGCACTTACCCATGGAGATTTTGTTCCAGTTAAATTCACCTGAATAACACTTGGACATTGTAAATAGTATTTCCCTGTTGCCATTGCAACTGCAACATCCAAACCTCCTGCACCAATTGCAATCATCCCCATCGCTCCACAAGTTGGCGTATGAGAATCGCTCCCGACTAAAGTCTTCCCTGGTTTAGAAAAGTTTTCTAATTGAAGTTGATGACAAACCCCATTGCCTGGTTTAGAGAATGTAATACCATGTTTTTTGGCTACACTTCTAATAAATTCATGATCATCCATATTTTCAAAACCAGTTTGTAACATATTGTGATCTATATAAGCAACAGCTTTTTCTACTGCAACATGACCAACTTCCATTGCTTCCAATTGTAAATAAGCCATAGTTCCAGTTGAATCCTGTGTTAATGTTTGATCTATTTGAATACAAATTTGTTCTCCAGGAACCAAACGACCTTCTTTTAAATGAGAACTTAAAACTTTATATGCTAAATTCATATTTTGTATCTCCTTCCATTATTGTATACAATTATACAATAACATGTTTAAACAATCAATATTTAAATGAATGACTTTCTCAAAAAAGTTATCTTTATACATTCCTACAACAAAAGCTATACAAAATCATGTCATTTTTAAACGATTGATGCAAAAACATATTTCTCTAATTTTTAATTTCAGTTTATCTTTCTTAACTTGTATGATACAATGAACAAGGTGATGAAATATGATACTTGCGTGTTCATCTTTAAAAAAATCATTTCAAGGAAATGAATTACTTAAAGATATTACATTTAAAATTGAAGAACATGATAAAATAGCAATTATTGGTGTCAATGGAGCAGGAAAAACAACACTATTACGAATTCTTTGTGATGAAGAAAGTTATGATAGTGGTGATATTTTTAAAACCAAAGAAACCTCTATCGGCTATTTATCTCAACATAATACAATTGATCCAACATTAACCATTTATGATGCTTTGTTAGAGGTTTTTAAACCTTTATTAAAAAAGGAAAAGCGTATGCGTGAACTTGAAACATTAATGTCTAGTGGAACGCATTTAGATGATATTATGAAAGAATATGATCAGTTATCTTTTGAATTTGAAAGAGATGGTGGTTATTCTTACCAAAGTCAAATCAAAGGTGTTTTAAAAGGTCTAGGATTTCATAAAGACACATGGGATATGACTCTAGGTATTTTATCAGGAGGACAAAAAACAAGAATTTCTTTAGGAAGATTATTGTTGTTGAAACCAAGCTTACTTTTATTAGATGAACCTACCAATCATTTAGATGTTGAATCTATTGAATGGTTAGAAAACTATTTAAAAAACTATCCTCATGCCATTATCATGGTTTCTCATGATAGATATTTTATTGATCAAGTCACAAATCAAATTATAGAAATTGAAAACGGAAAATCAGTAACCTATAAATGTTCTTATGAACAATATGCACAAATCAAAAAACATAATCGTGATGTTGCTTTAAAACATTATATAGATAACCAAAAAGAAATCAAAAGAATGCAAGAAAGTATTGATTTATTAAAATCATTCAATAGAGAAAAACAGGTCAAAAGAGCTGAGAGTAAAGAAAAAGCATTAGAAAAGATGGAAAAAGTTGAAAAGCCAGATGCTTTACCTCAATCTATTCGTATACAATTTCAACCACTTATAGAATCTGGTTATGATGTTTTAAAAGTAAAAGACTTATCTATGGCTTTTGAACAACCTTTATTTAAAAATATTAATTTTGAAGTCAAGAGACAAGAAAGAGTAGCTTTAATTGGACCTAATGGAATAGGAAAAACAACATTATTTCATATTTTACTTGGTCATTTAATTCAACAATCAGGTAAAATAAAATTAGGTAGTCGTGTCATGATGGGATATTATGATCAAGAACATACATCATTATCCTTCAACAAAACAATATTTCAAGAGATAAGTGATACATATCCTCAAATGAATAACACACAAATAAGAAGTGCTTGTGCTTCTTTCCTCTTCAAAGGTGAAGATGTTTTCAAAAGTATTAATATGTTATCAGGTGGAGAAAGAGGTCGTGTTGTTTTAATGAAATTACTTCTTGGTCAATCTAATTTTTTAATCTTAGATGAACCTACTAACCATTTGGATATTGAATCTAAAGAAGTTTTAGAAGATGCCCTTCTTTCTTTTCAAGGAACAATATTATTTATAAGTCATGATCGTTATTTTATTAATAAACTTGCTACTAAAGTTGTGGAAATGCGTAAAGATAATGCTTTTATTTACCAAGGTAATTATAATGATTATCTTGAAAAAAGAAGTGAAGATCAAGTAGAGGATGAAAAAGTAAAAAATTTAAGTTATCAAGAAAAGAAAAAGAATAAGGCCGAAATAAGAAAACAACAAAATCAAATTAAAAAGATTGAAAAAGAAATATCAGAAAAAGAAAAATTAATTGATGAGTATAATCAACTCATTCAATGTGAAGATGTTTTCAATGATTATCAAAAATATAATGAAATTACTCAGCAACTTGATACTATCAATCAACAACTTGAAGAACTTTTAATTCTTTGGGAACAATTACAAGAATAAAGCTATTATCCTTTTTGAGATAATAGCTCTTTTTGTATCATATTTAAAAAATATTCAGCTTGCTTAGAAAAAAGTTGATATTTTTTCCAAACCAAGACCAATCCTACTTCTAGTTGAGGTTCTAATGGCACAAAGCATAACTCACTATTACAATCAGTATTAACCAATTTATCAAGTGTTAGTGCATAACCAACGCCTTCTCTTACAAGTAAAGAGGCATTAAAAACAAGATTATATGTTGCAACAATATTAAACTTCCTTTGATTTCCTCCAATCCATCCTGCTAGTTCATTTTTAACCATTTCCTGACTAGAACAAATCAATGGCAAATCTCTTAAATCTTGAGGTGTCATTTTTTCCGTTGAAGCAAATGGACTATCTTTTCTCATCAATACTCCCCATCTATCTTTCATTGGAAGTTTAATAAAATCATATCTAGAAACATCCACTGGTTCTAATACAATCCCAAAATCAAGTAACCCTTTATCCAATTTATCACTAACATCTTGAGCATTTCCACTGTACAAATGAAATTTAATTCCAGGATTTTCATCTTGAATATGATGAATCACTTTTGCAAAAATACTCATAGCTTCTGTTTCACCCGCTCCTATATAAATATCGCCACTGATTTCCTGATCCATCATCAACATATCCATTTCTGTTTTTTCTACCAAAGAAATAATTTCTTCAGCTCTTTTCCTTAAAAACATTCCATCTTCTGTTAATGTAATCTTCCGATTTCCCCTAACAAACAATTCTTTACCAAATTCTTCTTCTAACTCTTTCATTTGTCTTGATAAAGTTGGTTGGGTTAAATGCAAAAATTCAGCTGCTTTAGATATACTTCCTTCTCTTGCAATTGCTAAAAAATATTGTAAAGTTCTTATTTCCACAAAATATCAGCTCCATTCATTTTTGTTTTATTTTCTATATTCATCAAAACATCTAAATCTCTCTTATTTTCAATATTATATCATGTTTATTTTCATTTCAAAAAAATTATTTTCATATTTTGCAAATACTCGTAGCTCTTTCTTTTTTTTAGTATAATAATTACATATAAACGAAAAGGAGAAAAATATGTTACACAAACAATTAAAACCATTTCCTCAAGATTTTCTTTGGGGAGCAAGTACATCTGCTTATCAAGTAGAAGGCGCTAACTTAGAAGATGGGAAAGGTCCATCTTGTCAAGATGTGAAAGAAGTCCCAGCAGGAACTTCAGATTTAACAGTATGTGCTGATCAATATCATCGTTATAAAGAAGATATTGCTTTAATGGCTGAAATGGGATTTAAAACTTATCGTTTCTCAATCTCTTGGTCAAGAATCATTCCTCAAGGAACAGGGGATATTAATCCAAAAGGTATTGAATATTACAATAATGTTATTAATGAATGTTTAAAATATGGTATTGAACCATTAGTCACTATGTTCCACTTTGATATGCCTGCTGCATTAGACGAAAGAGGTTCATGGGGAAATAGAGAATCTATTGATTGGTTCGTGAATTTCGCTAAAGTTATGTTTGAAAACTTTGGTGATAGAGTGAAATATTGGTTAACAATTAATGAACAAAACATGTTAACTTTAGTTGGTCCTGTTATTGGAACATTACATATTCCTGAAGGATGCACTAATATCTTAAAAGAAACTTACCAACAAAATCATCATATGTTGGTTGCCCAAGCAAAAGCTATGGCTTTATGTCATGAAATG
>CAJUJC010000115.1 GCA_910586805.1 uncultured Erysipelotrichales bacterium
GTATTAAAAAAGTTACAATACTTAATGATATAGATAAATTAATGAAAGAAAAAGACATCTTTCAAGGATGTCAAATCAAACATATCAAAAAAACTTTATAAATATCTTATTCAAAATATTCTTTCTATTAAAAAAGTGCTGAATTCATTTCAACACTTTTTCATTATTATTAATCAGTTTCAATTAATCCATAATCACCATCATGTCTTTTATAAACAACACTGATTAAATTTGTTTCGGTATCTTTATACACAAAGAATGAGTGACCTACTAATTCCATTTGCATAATGGCTTCTTCCAAATCCATTGGTTTTGGACTTATTGTTTTTGTCTTAACAATCACATCTTCTTCAACATTTTCTAATGGTTCAATAGATGCAACATTAAGTGCGAGCTTATTATCTTTAGACTTACGACTTAATCTTGTCTTATATTTTCTAATTTGTCCTTCCAATTTATCGATGACTATATCAATTGCATTATAAAGATCAGCATCGATGACTTCAGCTCTTAATAAAACATATTCAGTCGGAATTGTTACCTCGATTTTTTGACCAACTGGATAAACACGAATCAATACTTTAGCTTCTACATTGTCACTCATTATAAAATATTTGTCCAATGTACTCAACTTCTTATTGATTTTTGTTTCAATTCCTTCTGTCAATTGAATGTTTTTTCCTCTTATAATTACCTTCATAAACATTCCTCCTTTATACTTATATTATACACCAAATATATCAAAAATACATCAAAATTATGTGAAAAAATAAAAAATCAAAAAAGCCCCATAGGAGCTTATAAATATGTTTTCAAATCTTCAACTTTATCCAAATTTTCCCAAGGTAAATTTAAATCTCCTCGACCAAAATGTCCATAAACAGCTGTATTTGAATATATTGGACGTAATAATTGTAAAGTATCAATAATACCTTGAGGTGTTAAATCAAATTCATTTTTAATTGCCTTTAAAATGACATCTTTATCAACTTTTTCTGTACCATATGTTTCAATATAAACACTTGTAGGTTCTTTTACACCAATTGCATATGATAATTGAATTTCAATACGATCACATAATGATGCAGCAACAATATTTTTGGCCATATATCTAGCCATATACGCTGCACTTCTATCTACTTTAGATGGATCTTTTCCTGAGAATGCCCCACCACCATGACGAGCAGTTCCTCCATATGTATCGACAATAATCTTTCTACCAGTTAAACCTGTATCTCCATGAGGACCTCCAATAACAAAACGTCCTGTTGGATTAATAAATACCTTATAATCTGTATTCATATCATATTTCTTCACAACATCTTTCATAATGACATTTTGAATGTAATCCTTAAATACAGCTTCATCAAAATCATCATCATGTTGAACTGACATTAAAATTGTATCAATACGTGGATGTTGTGGATCAGTATAATCAACAGTAACTTGAGATTTCATATCAGGACGAGCCCATTTAAATTCTCCGTTATGTCTCTTTTCAGTTGCATAGCGTACCAAATGATGAGCAATCGACACAGGTAAAGGCATATATCCTTTGGTTTCATTACAAGCATAACCAAACATAATTCCTTGATCTCCTGCGCCACCAACTTCTGTATTTGTACCCATTGCAATATCAGCTGATTGTGTGTCTAAAACAACTTGTACATCACACTTGTCTCCATCAATTCCAACTTCATCACGAATATAACCAATTTTCTTTAAAGTCTCTCTAGCAATATGTTCATAATCAACTTTAGCACAAGTCGTAATTTCTCCACCAATCACAACCAAATTTGTTGTTGTAAAAACTTCACAAGCAACTCTTGAATTTTTATCTTCTTTGATACATGCATCTAAAATAGCATCACTAATTTGATCACAAACTTTATCAGGATGTCCTTCAGAAACTGACTCTGATGTAAATAAAATTTTTTCCATATTTCTTTCCTCCCATTTCGTTCAATAAAAAAAGCCTTCAAGAGGAAAGCTTTATCTTTCCTCTTATTGTTCAAGTAAACTTGCTAGGTAAGGCACCTTCTTTCAAAAAGGGTTGCCACCACTTCATTGATCCTCATCTCGTGGTTCTTAATAAGAGCTTTATATTTATTGATATAATTTTGTAAGTTCTTCATGACTCAAGGATGTCATGGCTTCAATTAATTCCATTTCTAAACCCAAATCATAAAGAATAGCCGCAATTTTAAATTGCTCCTGCTTTCTTGTATTCATAACATCAACATTACTAGTTTATCCTAATATCATGACATTATTCTACAAATCAAGACTTTTCACATTATAAATGAACCTATCCCATATTGCAAGAGATAAATTCACAATATCTATAATAACACATATTTTGCAAAAAAAGTCTCATATTTTTCTCAATTTTTTCTCATATTTTTCTCATTTTTATTTTTCTTTTAATAAATCTCTAATTTCTACTAATAATTCTTCAGTAGTTGGCCCTTTTTCTACCACTTCTTCTTTTTCTTCTTCCTTTTTACGTAAACAAGATAACTTCATGATAAACTTCAACATTATAAAAACAACAATGGCAATAATCAAAAAATCAATCACATTTTGTAAGAAACTTCCATATGTCAATAAAATACCTTCACTCACAACTTCTCCTGCTTTATCAACAACAGGTTCTTTTAAAACAACAGATAAATCAGTAAAATCAGCTGCTCCTGTCAACATTGTGATAGCCGGCATGATAATATCATTAACTAATGAAGAAACAATTTTGCCAAAAGCTCCACCAATAATAACCCCAACAGCCATATCAATAACATTGCCCTTCATAGCAAATTCTTTAAATTCTTTTATAAATTTTTTCATTATATTGCTTGCACCTCCAACACACCTGGAACTTCTTCGATTAAAATTTGTTCAACACCATCTTTTAATGTTGCATCTAACATTGAACATCCTGCACATGCTCCATGCATTTGAACATATACAATTCCTTCTTCAAATTTAATAAATTCAATATCTCCACCATCTCTTTGTAAATATGGTCTTAGTTTATGTATAACTTTTTTGATTTCTTCTTCAATATTCATAGACACTATCCTCCTTGCGCCTACTTATTATACCATATTTTTTAAAATATAAAAGTAACTTGTTTCTTTTCCTTTATTCAAATTCTTCTTTGTGATATAATTTGTTTGATTGGAGGGCTGTTAATGGAACATCGCGTTAAAATTGGTGATGTTATTGATGTAACCATTACCGGAATTCAACCTTATGGTGCGTTTGCATTATTACCTGATCATACTTCAGGACTTATTCATATTTCGGAAATTTCTGATAAATTTGTGAGAAGTGTTGAAAATTTTGTGCATATTGGTGAAGTGATTCGTGTTAAGGTTATTGATATCGACGAAAATAATCATCAAGCAAAACTTTCTTTAAAAGCAATTTATCATGGAAATAAAAGAAAGTATAAAAGAGCATATAAAAGTCCAAAGGAAAAGATACAGGAAACACCATTAGGATTTTATCCACTACAAGAAAAATTGCCTGAATGGATAGCATTAGGCATAATACAGGAGGAAGATTTATGATCAAAGTTGATTTAACTCAAGCAAAATTAGCTGAAACTATGGATATGTATAAAGAACAAGTCGCTTCTATTCATGATATGATCCATAACAAAACTGGAAAAGGAAATGATTTCTTAGGTTGGGTTGATTTACCAATAGCTTATGATAAAGAAGAAGTCAAAGCTATTGAAGAAAAAGTCAATGAATTAAAAGATGAAATTGATGTTTTATTAGTTTGTGGTATTGGAGGTTCTTACTTAGGTGCAAGAGCTGCTATTGAAGCCATTAATGGACTATTTCCTACAAATAAAGTTCAAATTATTTATATTGGAAATACATTCTCATCTAACTACTTAGCACAAATTAAAGAATATGTAAAAGATAAAGAATTTGCAATTAATGTTATTTCAAAATCTGGTACAACAACAGAAACATCAATTGCATTTAGAATTTTTAAAGATTTATTAGAAACAACAAAAGGAAAAGAAGTTGCAAGACAAAGAATTATTGCTACAACTGATAAAGCAAAAGGTGCATTAAAAACTTTAGCTACAAATGAAGGATATACAACATTTGTTGTTCCTGACGATGTTGGTGGACGTTTCTCAGTATTAACAGCAGTTGGTTTATTCCCAATCGCTATGGCAGGTATAGATGTCAATGATATGTTAAAGGGTGCAGCTGACTCAAGAGAAAAGTATAATAATCCTGATATTGAAATAAACGAAGCTTATCAATATGCAGTAGCAAGACAAGTTTTATCTAAACAAGGATTTGCAGCTGAAATGTTTGTAACTTATGAATTACAATTAGCTATGGTTGCAGAATGGTGGAAACAATTATTTGGTGAATCTGAAGGAAAAGAAGAAAAAGGAATTTTACCAACAAGTGCAACTTTCTCAACTGATTTACATTCATTAGGACAATTTATTCAAGAAGGAACAAAGGTTCTTTATGAAACAGTATTAAAAGTTAAAAATCCAATTGCTGATTTAGAAATTCCTAGTGATAAAGATGATTTAGATAACTTAAATTATTTAGCAGGAAAAACTGTTGATTTTGTTAATAAAAAAGCTTGTGAAGGAACTATTGATGCACATGTTAATACTGGTGGAGTTCCAAACATTCAAATTACTCTTGATGAAATCTCAGCATATTCATTTGGATATATGGTTTACTTCTTTGAAATTGCATGTGCAATGTCTGTATATTTATTAGATGTTAACCCATTTAATCAACCTGGTGTTGAAGTTTATAAGAAAAATATGTTTAAATTATTAGGGAAACCTGGAGCATAAGAAGCGATTTTCGCTTCTTTTTTCTTTTTAAAAAAAATTCCTTGACTTAAAAATATAACATATGGTATTATAAGAAAGCACTAAATGATATGGAGGTTTAGCTCAGTTGGGAGAGCATCTGCCTTACAAGCAGAGGGTCAGCGGT
>CAJUJC010000116.1 GCA_910586805.1 uncultured Erysipelotrichales bacterium
TATTAGGATTACCAATTCCTGAAGAAATGACTGGTGAAAGTTTATTAGGATAAGACAAGAAGTTCTTATCCTTTTCTTTTGCCTTTATTTATGTTATATTTATGACGGTGATGTTATGAAAAAAATATATCTTTTTTTATTATCGTTTTTATGTTTGATAGGTTGTCAAAATACAACAGAAAGATTAAAAATTGAAGGAATTGTTAATATTGAATATGAAGAGTTAACACAAAATTTAAATTCAGATGTTACATTCATGTTATATATAGGAAGACTTGATTGTGGAGATTGTCAGGTTTTTTATCCAATGCTAGAAAAATATATAAATGAAAATCAAGAAACAGGAGTATACTATTTAGATATTAAAGATTTAAGAGATCAGGCGAATAGTAAAGATGCGACCCAAGAAAAAAAAGAGTTTTATGAGAATGTTTATAAAGAACTTCATTTTGATTGGACACCAACGCTTCATATTATTTCTAATGGTAAGTTTACCAAGACATATCAATATCTAGATGAAGATTATTTTAAAATGAAGGATAGAGAAAAACAAAAAGAAAGAAAACAGCAGTTCATAGATGAGTTTTATCAATTCATGGATGATTATTTTAAGGAGGAAGGCAAATGAAAAAGTGCCCAAGATGTCATACAACTTTAGAAGATGATACAAAATACTGTCCTTTTTGTGGATTAGATTTAGAAGAAAAGTATAGACCTATTCAAAAAGGTCCTAAAAATAAAATAATAACTTTTCTTACAATAAGTGCTATTTTCTTTATTATTTTTGTTGCTCCATTGATTTATTCTTTTGTTTTAGATGATATTGCTTCAATGAGTGGAATAGGACAATTGTTTGGAGAAAATAAAATTCAAGAATTACCTGAGATAAAGGATTATAATCCTCAAAATATTTTATCTCAATATGAAACTTTGGCTGATTTCAAAAAAGACTATAAAAATGTTTCAGGAATGATTACAGAGATTGAAACATATGAAAATGAAATAGAAGAAAAGGCAAAACAAACCTTTGATAAGGAGTATACGATTCAGGTTTTAGATAATTATAATGTTTTATTTCAGTTAAGATATACTGTCCAAATTGATGATAGTCATGAATTATCAATTGTTAGAGGTTATAATAGAGAACATTTTTATGATAAAGAAAAAATTGAGTTGAAAAAAACAAATCAAAAAGAATTTGAGAGTCTTTTATTAACGAATGAAGAAATAGAGTATATCAATTTGTTTATCAATAATGAAAAAGAACTTAAAAAAATTGTTGGTGATTTTTCATCACGAAAAGCAGAGTTTGAGTTAAAGATGGAGAAGCTTGGTCATTATGGTATTGGTGAATATCAAGATAATCTATCATTTGTTGTAGAACGATATGATGATACTTATGAATCAATATTGTCATATACAAGGGATATGAGTAAACAAGGTAAGGGGAATTAATCCTCTTTTTCTTTGCTTTTTCATCAACTTCCGTTATAATGTAAAAAAGAAATTTTATAGATGTTGGGAGGGTAAACCATGAGTTGGAGAGATAAATTAAGAGATGTAGAACCTTATCAGGCTGGAGAACAACCTAAAATTCAAGATTTAATTAAGTTAAATACAAATGAAAATCCTTACGATCCTGGTTTGAAAGTGAAAGAAGCTATTAAAAATTTTGATCATTTACATTTGTCATTATATCCTAGACCTGATGCTGATGATTTGAAACATAGTATTGCTTTATATCATGGCTTAAAAGATGAACAGGTATTTTTGGGAAATGGTTCAGATGAAGTTTTGGCATTAACATTTTTAACTTGTTTTAATGGAAGTGATCCTATACTATTTCCAGATATTAGTTATTCTTTTTATCCAGTTTATTGTGAACTTTATCAAATGGATTATAAAATGCTTCCATTGAATAGTCGTTTTGAAATTGTGAAGGAAGATTATTATCAAAGTAATTCGGGAATTATTTTTCCTAACCCTAATGCTCCTACAGGAGTTTTGGTTGATTTAGATTTTATTGAAGATATTTTAAAACATAATCAAAAGAGTATTGTTGTGATTGATGAGGCTTATATTGATTTTGGTGGAAAAAGTGCTGTTTCATTACTTGATAAGTATGAAAATTTGTTGATTATTCAAACTTTTTCTAAATTTAGATCATTAGCAGGTATTCGTTTAGGGGTTGCTTTGGGGAATAAGGAGTTAGTTTCAAGGTTATATGATGTTAAGAATTCTTTCAATTCTTATCCTATTGATAGTTTGGCACAGGTTATTGGTAAGGCAAGCATGGAGGATAGTGAATATATTAAAGCAAATGCATTAAAGATTATTGAAACAAGAGAGTATACAAAGAAGGAATTAAAAAAGTTAGGTTTTGTAATGCCTGATTCTCAAGCAAATTTTATATTTGTTAAACATCCTTATTACAATGCTGAAGATTTGTTTATGAAATTAAGGGAAAGAAAGATATTGGTACGTTATTTTAAAAAAGAGAAAATTGATCAGTATTTGAGAATTACAATTGGTACAAGACAACAAATGGAAAGATTGATAGAAGAAGTGAAAGACATTGTTTCTTAGGAAATGATGTTTTTTATTTTGATATGACTGAGTTGAAAAAATTATCTATGTAAAAGGGAAATCTTAAAGATTACAATGTATAGAAGAAGTATTTATTGAAAGAAAGTAAAAAAGGACAATCGCTGTCCATTTTTTTGTTATTTCCAAAGGAAATCCATATAAGTTTTGTTTTCTTTTTCCCAAGAGGCTTCATTATGTCTTCCATTTGTTATATTGAGCATAAAAGTTATATCTTTGCTTTCAAATTCATTTTTAAACTCTGATAAAATATTTATCATGTTTTCAAGATTATTTTGATTATATGCTTCTTTTTTACCATAACTCATATAGATACGAGTATCACTGTTCATGTTTGATAAAGACAATTCTTTCTTTAATTGGTATTGACATATACCAATAGCAGATGATAAACAAGCTGCTTTAGAAAAATAAAGATTATATTTCATCACTGTATATAATGCCATTAATCCACCCATTGAACTTCCTCCAATACCAGTGCATTCACGAAAGGGAATTGTACGATAATGTGTATCAATATATGGTTTTAACTCATGAACAACCCAATCCATTAATTGTTCACCCTTCCCTTGAATGTTCCCAAGATGAGAATGTGGAAGTGTGTATGGACAAAATTCGTTTAATCGTTCATTGCCTTCATGATTACATTCGATACCAACAACAATAAAATGTTTATCATAATGCTCTAAAAATTCTTTCAATCCCCAAGATTTACCATATGTTGCATCTTCATCATAAAAAAGATTATGTCCATCATACATATACATAACAGGATACCTTTCTTGGCTATCTTCATAATTATTAGGTAAATAAAGATGTATTGTTCTTTTTAAATTGAAAGGTGTTATAGTTTTTTCAAATTTCTTAATCATAGTAAAAACCTCCATCTTGTATATAGTACACTATAAAGTTTGATTTAAGTCAAGAAAATTATGTTTTAAGCACTTTTCTTCTCAGGATAGAAGTGTTATGGTATAATTCATAAATAAGAAGGAAAAATATAAAAAATTGATTGAGATAGATCATATTATGATTTGATGATGATTGAAGTGACAAAAGAATAGAAAGGATGAGTAAAATGATTGATTTATTGATTGTTGGAGCAGGACCAGCAGGATTGACTGCTGCGTTATATGCAACACGTGCTGGAGCGAGTGTTATTGTGTTAGATGGTGGTGCCCCAGGAGGAAAGCTAAATTTAACAGCAGAAATTGAAAACTATCCAGGAGCTAAAATGAAAGGTCCTGAACTTGCTTATTCAATGTATGAACAATGCTTATCTTTTGGAGCAAAGTATGAATATGGTGAAGTGACACATATGAAAGATTTAGGAGATCATAAAGTTGTTTATGTTGGTGAAAAAACTTATGAAGCAAAATATGTTTTAATTGCAACAGGAACAAAAGAAAGAAAAATGGAAATTCCTCATGAAGAAGAGATGACAGGTAGGGGTGTATCTTATTGTGCAGTTTGTGATGGTCCATTTTTTAAGGGAAAGATTGTAACAGTTGTTGGTGGAGGTAATTCGGCAATTGAAGAAGCTATTTATTTAAGTGATATTGTAGAGAAAGTGAATATTGTTGTAAGAAGAGATGTTTTACGTGCTGATCAGTATTTAATTGATAAAATGACAACAAGAGAAAATATTGAAATGCATTATTTGAAAAAACCTTATGAGGTAGAAGTCACTGACAATAAAGTGAGTGGGTTGATTGTTGAAGATTCTCAAACAGGTGAATTATCAACGATTCCAACACAAGGGATTTTCCCATTTATTGGACTTGATCCTATAACTGATTTTATTGATTTGGATATTAAAAACGAAAAAGGGTATATCAAAGTTGACCAAAATCAAGAAACACCTGTTAAAGGAATTTTTGCGGCAGGAGATGTAACTGCTAAACAATTACGTCAAGTTATTACAGCAGCCAATGATGGTGCAGTAGCAGGACAATATATTGCATCATTAATTAAATAATTATCAAAGGAATTTATATTGAGGTATAAATTCTTTTTTTGTTTATGATGTTATCAGAAAGATAATATGTTTTATATAGAAAAAGGTGATTATTATAAATAATTAATCACCTTGTAAGTTAAATTTATCACTTTTTTAGATATTATAAATTGTCTCTTTTTTTCATTTCGATAGTAAGATAAGAAACTAAAAGTATGAAGAAAACTTGTATGGAATTATTTGATATAAATGTAGAATCAAAAAAATTAGGTATAAATGAAAAATCTATTAAATTTGATAAACTTATAGAGGAATCATATGATAATACAATAATAT
>CAJUJC010000117.1 GCA_910586805.1 uncultured Erysipelotrichales bacterium
CTTCCTATTCCCATGTGTATTTGTTCAACATCCCAATATCTTTTCGCATAAGCAAAGATATCTTCACTTGTTATTCCATCCATACAACAAAAAGGAAGTTTTAAAATATGTATATGATTACATTCAATAACTGCTATATCCTGTTTAATAATCCATTGACCAAATTCCAGTTGATCTTTTCTTTTTTGAAGAATCTCTTTTTTTCTAACAAGAGAACGAATTTGGTTTTCAATTTCTATCATTTTGATATTTGCTATATTGATAAAATTTTCATCACTAGGGTCATTGATATAATCCTTTATTTCTACTATGCTCATATTCAATTCTTTTAACATACGAATGAATTCAAAATCTATACTTTGTGAAGATGTATAATATCTATAACCATTATCCGCTTTTTTTGAGGAGAAAAAAGACCAATATTATCATAATAATGTAGAGTACGTTTATTAACATCATGTAATTTAGCAAATTGGGCAATTGTGAATTGAATATCTTTTTTCTTCATTTTTATTCCTCCTCATATTGACTTTACATCTACTGTATAGTTTATCATATCATTTGTACAAAACAAAGAAAGGAAATGAAATTATGAAAATAAAATTAAGAGAGTACCAACCTAGTGATTTTAAATCACTAGAAAACATTATTAGAGAAACATGGAATTATGATCAATTCAGTAGTCCTCAAGTTTCTCAAAAATTAGCAAAAGTTTTTTTAAGCAGTTGTCTGACAAATTATACTTTTTCACGTGTAGCCATTATAGATGATAAACCAGTTGGTATTATATTAGGAAAAAAACTGTTCTTCACATAAATGTTCTTTAAAAAACAGATTCATGCAAATAAAAGCAATTCTATCTCTATATGCAACTAAGGAAGGAAGAAACGTATCAAAAATTTTCAGCAGTGTTAGTGATATTGATAAACAGCTTCTTAAAGAATGTCATAAAACATATCCTGGTGAACTTGCGTTATTTGCGATTGATTCATCTTGTAGAGGAAAAGGTATAGGCAAATTATTATTTCAAGAAGTTTTAAATTATTTTCAACAACAGAAGTTAAATGAATTCTATTTATTTACAGATACAAGTTGTAACTATGGTTTTTATGAGCATCAAGGTATGAAGCGACGTCATGAAAAGGAACATACATTTTGTATTAATCAACAAAATAAAAAAATGAACTTTTTCATTTATGATTATCACTTCTAAAGTTCTTTGAATAGATTTGATATTATTTCTCATCTTTTAAACAAAATAAAAAAGCCCTTCTATAAGGGGCGTTTTTATTTTACCTTTTGACCGTTGTAAGTTCCGCAATGTTTGCATACTCTATGTGATAATTTGTATTCTCCACATTCAGGACAAATAACAACTGCTGGTACAGTTAACTTATCATGTGTTCTTCTCTTATCTCTTCTTGTTCTTGAAGTTCTTCTTTGTGGTACTGCCATAGGTACACCTCCTTATTCTTTATCCTTAAAATAATCTTTAAGTTTGGCAAGTCTTGGATCTATGTAATCTTCATCTTGCACATTCTCTTCTTCACTTAATACTTTCCACCCTTTGCCTTCTTGTTTCATTGTTGCTCCATCCTTAACAACTCTCATTGGAACATCCAACATAATTTCCTGAAAAACAACTGGTGTTAAATCCACTGTATCTCTTCTGACCTCTATCACATCTTCATCATCTTCAGGTTTATAAAATCCAAAGATAGCTGTTGTTTCAATATGGAATGGATAATCTACATTCTCTAAAGAAACAGCACATGGTAGAATCATTTGACCTTCAACAGTATAATCAACGTATAATTGACGATTTTTCATATCAAGACGTCCATTTCCTACAACATGAACATCCTTCAAACCATTAATTTGTGATAAATTATGGAACATTTCATTTGGAAAAGTCAATAACTCATCAAATGAAAACTGACCCTCTTTTTGTTTGATCAACCATTGTAAATTCCATTTCAAAAAAATCACCCTTTACATCGCATGTCCAATTATATATAAAATTTAAAAATATGTCAATCAAAATTTGCCTTATTTTGCCTAACTTTTCATTTCAAGTGTAAATATTTTTAAAACTATGGTAAACTATTAAAAACAGGAGGAATGAGTATGAGAATATTAGGTTTAATTGTTGAATACAATCCATTTCATAATGGGCATATTTATCATATCCAAAAGTCCAAAGAACTTGTCAAAGCAGATTATGTTGTTGCTGTTATGTCATCTTCTTTTGTACAAAGAGGTGAGCCTGCAATTATTGATAAGTGGACAAGAAGTCGTATCGCATTAAAATATGGTATTGATCTAGTGATTGAACTTCCCTTTGTCTATAGCTGTCAAAGTGCTGATTACTTTGCCAAAGGAGCTATTGAATTATTACATGCTATTGGTGTTACTGATTTATGCTTTGGAAGTGAAGATGGCGATATCAATACTTTTTTTCAAATTGCAAAGACAATAAAAAACCATCAAGAGTTATATAACACTATTGTTAAAGAAAATATGAACAATGGCTTACGTTATCCTGACGCATGTAATCAAGCTTTAAAACAAATTTTACACAAGGAAATAAAAACTCCTAATGATTTACTAGGTTTAAGTTACGTTAAAGAAATTATCTTCAATGATTATCCTATAACCCCTCACTGTATTACACGTACAAATCATTATCATGATGCAACACTTCAAACAATTGCTAGTGCAACTGCTATTAGACAAGCACTTTTTAATAAACAGGATATTTCTCATACTTTACCTGATAGTCATTATTACTTACAAGATATCTATTCCTTAGAAGCTTTCTATCCTTATTTACGTTATCAAATTATGACATCATCACTTTCAAATTTACAAAACTATCATATGGTTGATGAGGGATTAGAAAATACTCTTCAAAAATATATTATGACATCATCATCATTAGAACATTTTATACAATCGCTACTTTCAAAAAGGTACACAAGACCACGTATTCAACGTATGCTTATTCATATTCTTATGAAAAATACAAAGCAAGATATTCAAAAGGCTATGGATATTGATTATATAAGAATTTTAGCAATGAATAAAAAAGGAAGAGAGTATTTAAATCTGATTAAGAAACAATGCTCTTATACAATTGTTACAAACTATTCTAAATATCAACATCCTGCATTAGAAATAGAAATGAAAGCAACTAAACTTCTTTCTTTAATCTCATCACAAGACTTAATAACAAAAGAATATTCAATGATTCCATACATCAAGGACATCTAAGTCCTTTTTCTTATTTTAAAAATCAAAACTTTATTAAAATGAACTAGGAATTCAATAATGAATATGATATAAATATAATACTGTGAGGTGAAAGCATGGATGATTTAAGAATATTAAATTCAATCAATCATATAGGTTATTTATTATTAAAACATGGTGCTGAAATTTATAGAGTTGAAGAATCTTTAGAATATATGTGTAAAAGTTTTGGATTTACGAATATAGAAGTTTTTGCGATACCAACATTTTATACATTGTCATTGACTTTACATGATGGTCAACCTTATCAAATCACAAAAAGAAGTCGTGTGAATCGTATTCATTTGGATCATCTTTATGAACTCAATTGTCTTGTTAGAAATATAAGCGCTAAAAAACTTTCTATCGAACAAATAGAAAAAGAAATTGAAGATATTGAAAATCAAACTTTGAACTTACCTTTGATTTTTATAGGATATATCATATCTGCTTCTATGTTTTGTGTTTTTTTTGGTGGTGGTGTAAATGAAATGTATGTTTCAGGAATTATAGGTATGGCTTTATATTTCTTTATATATATTATGGAAAGAGTTAACATTAACAGCATTGTAAGAACACTTTTAGCAAGTATGTTACTTGCATCAATTGCTATTTTTTCAAATAAGTTAGGTTTTATTTACAATTTACAATCTGTCATTACAGGAAGCTTGATGATTCTTGTTCCAGGTATTGCCATCACAAACAGTTTGAGAGATATCATTAGTGGTGATTTTATTTCAGGACTAGCACGTATGAGTGAAGCTATTTTAATTGCAACAAGTATCGCTATTGGTGTTGGGATTATGATGATTCTATTAGGGGGTATTTAAAATGGAACAATTGATTCAATGTGTAGTTGCATTTGTTGGATGTTTTGGTTTTACTTTCATCTTTCGTATTCATAAAAATATAGCATTTTCCTTTTTGGGATCAGTCATTGGTGCCATTGGCTGGATTATTTATTTGTATATGGGATTTTTAAACAATCAATTTGCCCAAAATTTTATTGCTATGTTATGTGTATCTATTTTATCTGAAATATTAGCACGTCTTTTTTATGCTCCTGCAACAATATTTATTATGATTGGATTTTTTCCACTTGTTCCTGGCAGTGGTATTTACTATACAATGTTGTATGCAGTTCAAGGCCAATACGAATTATTTATTCAAAGTTTCTTATCAACACTAGGTATTGGAATGTCACTAGCTCTTGCTATTCTTGTTTCTTCAACACTTTTTCAAGTTTATAAACGTATCAAAACAAATGATTTTGTATCTATAAAATAAAAGAAACCGTAACAAATTGACTTTTTAGAAAGTTAGTTTGCTCAGTTTCTTTTTAGTTTAAATTTAAAATTGAAAACTCATTAAGATTAAATTTTCTTAATCTTTTTTATTTATGCTTTGAGATATTCTAATACTTTATGTTCATCTAAATCAATAAATTTGATAATATCTTCAATACTTAAACCATTGTTATACATTTTTAAAATAATTTCCCTTTGTCCATTATAAAATCCTAAAGTTTTTCCTTTCTCTATTCCTCTTATCTCTCCTTGTAATAGTCCTTCCTCTATTCCAC
>CAJUJC010000118.1 GCA_910586805.1 uncultured Erysipelotrichales bacterium
AAAGAGAATCATCATCAGAGACATCACGAAGAAGATACTTAAAGAAAACATCATTGGAATAATTAATCACATGATCTTTCATAAAGTAAAACACCTCCTACCCTATATATACAAGGTTCGAGATGTTTTTTCTTCAAAAAAATGAGATTTAAAAATCAATTGATATATATTTGCTAAAAATGAAAAAGAAGTAGAACTTCTACTTCTTAGGTAATTTGAACGAACTTTTTAATGAAACAATTCTATTAAATACAAGATGCTCCTCAGTAGAGTCCTTTGTATCAACACAGAAATATCCATTTCTAACAAATTGGAATGAATCTCCTGGTTTTGCTTCTTTGATTGCAGGTTCAATATAACAATCTTCTACAATAGTTAGTGAATTAGGATTTAAGTTAACAGTTCCATCTTCATTATAGACACCTTTTTCTTCATCAACTAGGTTTTCATATAATCTTGCTGTAACTTTCACTGCAAATTTCACAGGAACCCAATGGATAGTTCCCTTAACTTTTCTTCCAGTAAATCCAGTTCCATTTTTTGTTTCAGGATCATAAGTACAATGAACAACAGTAACTTTACCAGTTTCATCTTTTTCATAACTTACACATTTTACAAAATAAGCATTCATTAAACGAACTTCATTGCCTGGGAATAGACGGAAATATTTTTTAGGAGGCTCTTCCATAAAATCGTCTCTATCAATCCATAATTCTCTAGCAAATGGAACTTGTTTCACCCCTAATTCAGGGTTTTCCATATTCACTTGTGCATCTAAGTATTCAACCTTATCTTCTGGATAGTTATCAATAACTAATTTAATAGGATCTAAAACTGCCATAACTCTAGGTGCTTTTGGTTTCAAATCATCACGAATACAATATTCTAACATAGCATAATCTACTGATGAGTTACTTTTTGCAACACCAACTAATTCCATAAATGTTTTTAAAGATTCAGGAGTAAACCCTCTTCTTCTTAATGCGGCAATTGTTACTAATCGTGGGTCATCCCATCCATCAACAATTCCTTGATCAACTAAACGTTTGATATATCTTTTACCAGTAATAACATTTGTTAGATATAATTTTGCAAATTCGATTTGTTTTGGTGGATGCACATACTCTAATTCTTGTACAACCCAATCATATAAAGGTCTATGATCTTCAAACTCTAATGTACAAATAGAGTGAGTAATATTTTCTATTGCATCTTCAATAGGATGAGCAAAATCATACATTGGATAAATACACCATTCATCACCAGTATTGTGATGTGTCATTCTAGCGACTCTATAAATAATAGGATCTCTCATATTAATGTTTGGTGATGACATATCAATTTTAGCACGTAATACTTTAGCACCATCTTCAAACTCACCGTTTTTCATTCTTTCAAATAAATCTAAGTTTTCTTTAATACTTCTATCTCTGTAAGGAGAATTTTTACCTGGCTCAGTTAAAGTTCCACGATATTCTCTAATTTGTTCAGGTGTTAAATCACAAACATAAGCTTTTCCTTTTTTAATTAATTTAACAGCAGCTTCATACATATCATGAAAATAATGAGAAGCAAATCTAATTTCTCCATCATAATGAGCTCCTAACCATTCAACATCCGCAACAATAGAATCAACAAACTCAGTTTTTTCTTTTGTTGGATTTGTATCGTCAAATCTCAAATTAAAAGTTCCATTATATTTTTGAGCTAATCCATAATTTAATAAAATTGATTTAGCATGTCCAATGTGTAAATACCCATTTGGTTCAGGAGGAAAACGAGTAGCAATTTTTGTGTATTTTCCTTGTTCTAAATCTTTATCTATAATTCTTTCAATAAAATTTTTCATTATGACTTCTTTATTGTCCATTATGCCAACCCTCTCTTGTTTCGTATACGATTTAGTTTACCATATTTTTATCAAATATAAAACAATTAGTTGATTTAATCATAGAAAATTTATAACTATTTATTATAAATTTTAATTTATGAGTATATGCGATGAATTTATAAAATAATTAATATCAATTCATAAAGAAAAACATATTATAATCATATAAGGAGGAATAAAGGTGTATCTAAATCATTATCATATGTATGATCCATATTACCAAGATTATGAATTGAGTTATAGAAATCATGAATCACAATTGGATAGTGAGGAAATCATTACATTAAATCAAGCGATTTCTTTGATTAAACAATCTGTTGGAGATGAAAAAGAAGATGAGTTGTTTTATGATATTTTAATTAAACAAGCTCCTACAAATAAGGAAAAAGATATTATAAAAAGTATTAGGGATGATGAAAGAAAACACAATCAGATCTTAAGAAATTTATATTATGAATTTACAGGAGAAATGTTACCAGATGATACATTATCAAATGATTCAAAAATGAATATGGATTATCAATCGAATTTGGAAAAAGCATTATTTGGTGAATTAAATGCAGTTACTAAGTATAGAAAAATTTTAGGAACAATGCCAAGTGGAGATAGTTATACACTTCTAATGTCCATTATGACAGATGAACTTAGGCATGCAATTAAGTATAACTTTTTAATCAACAATACAAAATAAGATCATTAGCCATTTGGTATTTTATATAAAAATAAGGAATAAATAGTTTAACTATTATGAGTTCTATTTAAAAAAGTAGACACATCTAAAGTGAATCCCAAGGATTGGATAACAATCTAAGGTTTTTTATTATAGCGAAATTAAGTTATAAAAATAGAAAAGAAATAATGAAAATAATATATTATATATTGATTCATTTCATGATATATATTTCTGTAAGAGAGAGTAATAAGATATAAAATTATGGAGTGTCATCTTTCTTATTTTTAGAAAGTGTGCTAGAATAGGGCAGGAAGGTGATAAGCATGATGAGAATTGGACAATCTATTGATATTCATCAATTGGTAGAGAATAGACCTTTAATTTTAGGTGGGGTTGAAATCCCTTATGAAAAAGGGTTAAAAGGACATAGTGATGCTGATGTTTTGTTACATGCCATTATTGAAAGTATCATTGGGGCTATGGGACTCGGAGATATTGGGAAGCATTTTCCAGATACAGATCCTAAGTATAAAGGTATTTCATCTATGATTTTATTGGAACATACCTATAACATGATGAAAGATGAGGGTTATGTGATTGGGAATATTGATAGTATTATTATGTGTGAGGAACCTAAAATGGCACTTCATATTATAAAGATGAGAGAAAATGTTGCAAAAACTCTTCATTGCGATATCACACAAGTGAATATTAAAGCAACGAGAGGTGAGAAACTTGGCTTTGTTGGGAGAAAAGAAGGTATTGTTTCTCAAAGTGTTGTATTATTAAATAAGGAAGGATAAAAAAGATGAGTAAAATTAGGACGAGATATGCACCTAGTCCAACTGGGTATATGCATATAGGAAATTTGAGAACTGCATTATATGAATATTTAATTGCAAAGCATGATGGTGGAGATTTTATTTTAAGAATTGAAGATACTGATCAAGAAAGAGAAGTTGAAGGTGCTGTTGACATGATTTATGATGTCATGGAAAAAACAGGTTTGCATTATGATGAAGGTCCGGATAAACTAGGAAATGTAGGGCCTTATGTACAATCACAACGATTACCTATTTATAAAGAATATGCTGATAAATTGGTTGATTTAGGTGGAGCACATTATTGTTTTTGTGATGAAGAAACAATTGAAGAAGCAAAAAAAGAAAATGAAGGAAATATTGAATTAGGATATATTGATCCTTGTAAATCTCTTTCTGTTGAAGAAGCAAGACAAAGAATTGCAAATGGAGAAAAATATGTTGTAAGACAAACAATTCCAAGCACTGGTGTTACATATTTTGATGATGAAGTTTATGGAAGGATTGAAGTTGAAAATGCTGGATTATCTGAAGGTGTTTTATTAAAAAGTGATGGTTATCCTACATATAACTTTGCAAATATTGTTGATGATCATTTAATGAATATTACACATGTTGTAAGAGGGAATGAGTATTTATCATCAACTCCTAAATATAACTTGATTTATCAAGCATTTGGATGGGATACACCAACATATATCCATTGTCCACCAGTTATGAAAGATGAAACTCATAAATTAAGTAAACGTAATGGAGATGCATCTTTCCAAGATTTGACTGCTAAAGGATTTTTAAGCGAAGCTATTTTAAACTATATTGCTTTATTAGGATGGTCACCAAAAGTAGAACAAGAATTGTTTACATTAGACGAATTGATTCAAGAATTTAGTGTTGATCGTATTTCTAAATCAGGGGCTATTTTCGATATTGATAAGTTAAAGTGGATTAATAGCCAATATTTAAAGAAAAAATCTTTAGAAGAAGTTGTTGAATTGTGTTTACCATTCTTGCAAAAGGCTTATGATTTATCAGATAAGAGTCAAGAATGGATTGAAAAACTTATTGATACACATCGTGATCATATTCAATATGGAGAAGAAATTGTAGAACAAGTTGCATTATTCTTTGAAGATGAAATGAAAGTCAGTGAAGAAGCTCAAGAATTTATGAAAGATGAAGCTATTCCTCATACCTTAGAAGTCTTTAAATCTCATTTAGAACAATTATCAGAAGAAGATTTTAATGAAGATAATGTTTTTGCATGTATCAAAGCGACACAGAAAGAAGCAAAAGCTAAAGGAAAGATGCTTTATATGCCAATTCGTATTGCAACAACAGGAATTATGCATGGACCTGATTTAGCAAAATCAATTGTATTATTAGGAAAAGAAAAAGTGTTATCAAGATTTTAAGCACCATGAGGTGCTTTTTTTATTTATTAAGAATTTGGATGCGTCAGGTAAAAATACTTAAAACAGGT
>CAJUJC010000119.1:0-3662 GCA_910586805.1 uncultured Erysipelotrichales bacterium
ACAAATAATAATCTCCTAAAATAAGTAAGACCATAGAACCACTCACTCCTGGCATAAGCATCGTTGCTCCACCTATCATACCTATAAAAATCATTTTTATACATAACAATAATGTGACAGTAGGAAATGCGGGATTCACGTTTCCACTTCCTTCTCCTGGATTTAAAAATTCTAATCCAAAAATAATAACCAATCCAGCGATAAGTGGAATTATTTTTATACGTTCTCCTTCCATTTCTTCTTTTAAAAATAATGGAATACTTAAAGCAATTAATCCAATAAACCAATACATTGTTTGAGTTGGAAAATAATTAAATAGAAACTCTAAAATTTTAGCAAAGCCAACCAATCCAATAGCTGCTCCCACTAAAACCTGAAATAAAAATAATATATCATCCTTACGGTGATTGTTGTCTTTTTTTAACACTGTGGAAATAACTTCCATCATACGATTAAAAATACCTAAGATAACCATCATTGTTCCTCCTGAAACCCCAGGAATAACATTGGCAATTCCTACTGCAATACCACCAATTAAATTCTTTATCATATACACATAGCTCCTTTTATGGGCTATTATATAAGATTTTTCATAAAATTACAACTGCATAAGCTCTTCCTCATCCCAAAAAATCAATACAACTTCTAACAATTCATTCAACGCTTTATGTTTCATACGATAATATGTCGCTTTTGAATACAATGGAATATACCAATTGATATCATAAAAATTTAAATACTCATTTTCTATAAATGTAAAAGTTTCATTAGAAAGTTGAGAATGTATTTGATTAACAATTCTTACATAATCTTCTAAACGTTCTTTCTTTTCCAATTGATTTAACATCTTTTGATCAGCACTCCCATAGGATGTTTCTCTCACTTTAAATAAATCTATTTGTGGATAATAATTATAATGTTGACTCATATAAATCATATCTAATTGTGCTTTCTTGTAATTTTTATAGATTTTCCTAACAATCCTATCTTTATCTTTTAAATTTAACTTTTCTATCATAAAAAAACACCTCCTACCCTATATATACAAGGTTCGAGGTCTTTTTTCTTTTTTAAATTGAAAAATTTTCAATAATTTGTTCAATTTCATCTATTTTCATACCAATTTCTAATAAATATTCTTTTGAACTCCCATAGTGTTCTCTTAAATAATCTAAAAATTCCATCATATAACGAGGAGAAGATTTTAAATATTGTTTTGCTTCTTCATTATCTAACATTTGTGCTAATCCTTCGTTAATTTCAATATTATTTTCATAAGACTCACTATAATCTTTTACAATATCATATTCATGACAACCAATTAAATCCAATAACAATGCACTTATAATTCCTGTTCTATCTTTACCTGCTGAACAATGAAACATAATACCATCATAAGGATACTTCACAAAAATATCAAAGACTTCTTTGACCTTATGTTTCACAGCCTCTATCATATAAATATAAACTCCACCTAAATCTTTATACTGTTTAACCTCTTCTGGAACAACAACAGCTAAAGACGAATCAAAAACATTAACCTCATAATAATCAATATCTTCTTCATCTTTAAAAGGATTAGGTTGATTTTCTTTTTCAAAATCACTTCTTAAATCAATGACAACTTTCACTCCATAATCCTTTAACTTTTGAATATCACTCTTTGTTGCATTTGTTGGTGAAGATGCACGAATATACTTATGAGATTTACTATATGTTCCAGTTTGTGTTTCATAACCACCCAAATCTCTTGTATTCACCATTTTCTCTAAAGAAATTAATCTTTCTTCTCTTGTCATATATAACATATCTTATTCTCCTATTCTTCAAAAGGACGTACACGAAGTGTAACACCAATGTCATTACAAATTGCTTGACACTTTTTGATTTCATCTTCTCCAATAATATCAACAACACTTAAAACAACATGAGATACATATTCTTTGCATTTTTTAGCAAAGTCTAACATGGCTTGAAAAGACCCTATCCCAAATCGACTTCTTGTAAGTCTATAATATTCTTCATCATTTGAAGCATTTAAACTAATAGAAATCGTATCAATTTTTCCTTTGAACATAGGTGTTATATCCTTTTCATGAATTAAATTCCCTAAACCATTTGTATTCATACGAATAGGTAAATCTGGTTTCCATAATTTTAAAGCACTTGCAATCTGAATAACATCATCAATTCTTTCAGTAGGTTCTCCAAATCCACAAAAAATAACTTCATGAAAATCATTTAAATCATATTTTTTAAACTCTTCAATAACTTCTTCAACACTTGGTTCTTTCTTTAACCATAATGTATTCGATTCAGTCATCTCCTTTGTTTGTCTTAAACAAAATGTACATGAACAAGGGCAACGATTTGTCAAATTCACATAAACATTGATTCCCTTCACACTCTCTAAATTTCCTATATCAATATAACTATTTCCATGTAACGTATATAAAATCATAATCCTTCTCCTAACTCACATAAATATTCTTCAAAACATAATCCATAATAATGTGGAAGATGAATTTTCTCACAATAAGAAATACACTTAGAAGCAAACTTTGTCGCTTGTTTCACACTTTGATAAAAGTTTTTACCATTCAAATAACTTCCTGCAATAACAGAAGCAAGCACATCTCCAGTACCACATCTATCTTTTCCAATTCTATCCACCATAACAATTTGATAATCTTCACCTTTGTTATATATAAAATTTAAAATTTGTTTATCATTAAAAGGAATTCCTGTTACAACAATATGTGTAGGACCCTGTTTTGATAATTGTTCACACATATCCTCTAATTCATCAAAGGTAGGTAATTTTAAAGGGTATGGTTTATCTACAAGAGTAACAAGTTCAGTTAAATTAGGTGTCATCAAATCAGCATACTTCACAAGCTCTTTCATTTTCATACACATTTCAGGTGTATATGTTGTATACAGCTTACCATGATCCCCCATCACTGGATCCACCAATACAAAAGAATTTTCCTTTTTAAACGTTTTAATAAAATCAATAACGATATCCACCTGTTCCTTTGAACCTAAAAATCCTGTTGCAATAGCATCAAACTCCAAATCTAAATCTTTATACGTTTGTATATAATCACTCATTTTTGATGTATAATCATCAAAATAATAAATTGGAAATTGTGTATGTGTAGAAAGTATTGCAGTTGGAATAGGTACAGCTTGTATTTTCATTGCTGAAACAATAGGAGCCATGACTGCAATAGAACATCTTCCAAACCCAGTTATATCATTAATAAGAGCTATTCTCTTTTGTCTCATCTTTATCACCTCTCATACTCATCCATTTTAACATATTTTCTTTTTAAATAAAAACAATTTATGTTATGATAAAAGACAAGGAGGATGAAATGATGAATAAACCTAATGTATCCAATCTTGAGAAAGAAACTTTTGATTATCATAACGACTACTATCAACACACTCATTTTCAAAATGAAATGATCATGAATCTTAATCAACACAATATAGAATATAAAAACTGTATATTTGAAAATACGTCTATAATAGAAAGTTCTATTGAAAACTCATTTTTTGTAGATGTTATTTTTAAAAATTGTGATTTATCAAATAGTGTCTTTCGTTCTTGTTTATTTCGTAGAGTTCATTTTATGAATTGCAAGCTTATGGGA
>CAJUJC010000119.1:3672-4807 GCA_910586805.1 uncultured Erysipelotrichales bacterium
CTCTTTATTTGATGATGTTTTCTTACAAGATTGTCTATGCTCTTTTATTAATTTATCTTATATGAAAAACAAAGCTGTTTCTTTTCAAGGTTGTGATTTAAGAAATGGAAGTATTATTGAGGTCAATCAAAAGAAAACAACATATAAAGAATGTTGCTTTTATCAATGTGAAGTTTTACATTCCTCATTTTATAATATAGATCTTTCTACCTGTGATTTACAGCAAATTATCACAACTCCTCATGATATAAAAGGAGCCATTATTAATGAATATCAATCATCATCTTTAATTCATTTATTAGATATTAAAGTGAAATAGAAGCATAACCTTAAGATGCTTCTTTTTTATTACCTTAAATAAAAAAAGACTGGAATCCCAGTCTAATAAGCTCTTGCGAAATAAACAATATGTTTTGCTTTTTTACCACAAATTGGACAAACACCATCAGCTTCAACAGTTGTATCAATACAACGAGATGTTGCTGCAGTATCTTCCTTAATTTTCACTTCACATTCTTCATCTCCACACCATGGCATTTTGACATACCCACCTTGTGTATCTAAAGTTGCTTTAAAATCTTCATAAGTTGTAACTGTGGCAATATGTGCATTTCTAAATTCTAATGCTTTTTGATACATTTCTTCATGAATTTCATCCAACATTGTTTGTAATGTTTCAGGAAGGTTTTCATCTAATGATAAAGTTATCTTTTCACCATTTACACGTTTTGCAACAACGCATTGTCCATTTTCTAAATCTCTAGGTCCAACTTCTAAACGTAATGGAACACCTCGCATTTCAGCCTCAGAAAATTTCCATCCTGGTGATTTATCACTTGCATCTACCTTAACACGTAATCCAAACTCTTTGAATTGTTTTTCTAAATCATAAGCTTTATCTAAAATACCTGGCTTTTGTTGTTGAATAGGAATAATCATGATTTGTGTTGGTGCAACTCTAGGTGGTAATACCAAACCATTATCATCACCATGAACCATAATAATCGCTCCTAATAAACGTGTAGAAACTCCCCAAGATGTTTGATGAACATATTTTTGTTTGTTATCTTTATCCAAAAATTTCATATCAAAAGCTCTTGCAAAACCATCACCAAAGTAATGAGTCGTTCCTGAT
>CAJUJC010000120.1 GCA_910586805.1 uncultured Erysipelotrichales bacterium
TAATTACTGAATTACAGGTTGAAGGTAAAAAGAGAATGACTGTCAAAGATTATTTGAATGGTCGAAATGTTTTTGAAGTTGATACAATGTTTGAATAAGTACAAGAAATTGTACTTATTTTTCTTTAAAAATGATACAATAAAATCGAGGTGATTATCATGAGAATGGTTGATTTAATAGAAAAGAAAAAAGAAGGATTCGTTCATACTCAAGAAGAAATACATTTTATTATTGATGGATATGTCCATGAACGTATACCTGATTATCAAATGAGTGCATGGATGATGGCTGTATGTTTTCAGGGACTTAATAAAGAAGAAACAGCATGGTTGACTGAGGAAATGATGTATAGTGGAGATATTTTGGATTTAAGTTCTATTCAAGGAGTGAAAGTAGATAAGCATAGCACAGGAGGAGTGGGTGATAAAACATCGTTGGTTTTAGGACCAATGGTTGGAGCATGTCATGTTCCAGTTGCTAAAATGAGTGGACGAGGACTAGGACATACAGGAGGAACTTTGGATAAATTAGAATCTATTCCTGGTTTTCAGATTCAAATCACTCAAGATGATTTTATAAAACAGGTGAATGATTGTCATTTTTCTATTATTGGACAAAATGCTAATCTTGTTCCTGCTGACCAAAAAATGTATGCTTTACGTGATGTTACTGGAACTGTTGCATGTATTCCTTTGATTGCTTCTTCGATTATGTCTAAGAAATTAGCAGCTGGCACTGATGCTATTTTATTGGATGTGAAATATGGTGATGGAGCATTTATGAAGACAAAAGAAGATGCAAGATTATTAGCACAAACAATGATTGATATAGGGACATCTTTGGGAAAAGACACACGTGCTGTTATTTCAGATATGTCACAACCTTTAGGAAATGCTATTGGAAATACATTAGAGGTCAAAGAGGCGATTGCAGCTTTAAATGGGCAAAGCCCTGACGATTTACTAGAATTATGTTTACAATCAGCCTCTTATATGTTATTGCAGGCTCATATTACAAATTCGTTAGAAAAAGCCAGAGAAATGTTAGAAGAAGTCATCAAAAATAAAAAGGCATTAAATATATTTGCTCAAATGGTTAAAGCTCAAGGTGGAAGTGAAGAATATATTTTCAATCCTGAGTTGTTTGAAAAAGCAAAAGAAGTCATTGCGGTGAAATCACCAAGAGAAGGATATATTAAAGATTTAAAAGCAAAACCTCTAGGAATAGTGAGTATGAAATTAGGTGGAGGTAGAGAAACAAAAGATGATTGTATAGATTATAGTGTGGGATTAATACTTAATAAAAAGATAGGAGATTTTGTACAAATAGATGAACCACTTGTTTATGTACATACAAACAGTGGACTATCAGAAGAATTGAAAACGACAATTATAAATGCATATACAATAAGTACTAAATATGTAGAGAAAAGAAAACAAGTTGATGAGATCGTATAGTCTCATCTTTTTCAATATAAGAAATTATTTAGACAATATATGTTGATTTGTGTATAATGGTGTGGGTGATAAAAATGGGGAAATATTTATTTTATGATATAGATGGGACTTTAGTAGGAAAGTCAAAAAAAGTAACTGAAAAAACAAAATGGGCAATTCAAGAAGCAAGGAGAAAAGGACATAGAGCATTCTTATGTACAGGAAGAGCACCTACATCTTTAGTAGGGGATATTAAAGACATTGAATTCGATGGTATTGTTTCAAGTGCAGGTGGTTTTGTGATTGTGCAAGATAAGTTTATTTTTGAAAATCTTATCAATCAATATGTATTATCTGAAGTTATGACATTATTTATTAATAATCGCATCTTGTTTACGTTAGAAACAAAAGATACTTTATATCAAACACCTGGTGTAGATGATTTCTTTAATAAAAAGTTTTTGAAAGAAAATGAAAATAATCTTGAATTGTTACGTTTTTTACAATTAAGAAGATTAGGTGAGAACCGAAAACCTATTAAAGATTTTAATATTTTAAAAAATGGAGTTGCAAAAATTGTATTTATTGCACCTGATAAAAATGATTTCTTTAAATGTGTTCCTTTTTTAGAAGAATTTTTTAATATTGTTCTTTTTTCTAAAGAGGAAGATGAATTTGTGAATGGTGAAATTATTATTAAAAATTGTACGAAGGCTGATGGTATTATTAAGATTATTAATCATTTTGGTGGAAAAATGGAAGATACGATTGGCTTTGGAGATAGTATGAATGATTATCAAATGTTAGAAAAAGTAAATATTGGTGTTGTTTATGAAGATGCAGCTCAAAATTTAAAAGATTTAGGTTCATATTACTTTAAAGATCCTGATGAAGATGGTATTTATGAAGTTATGAAAGAAATTGGTCTTGTTGGAGAGTATAAAGGATAATGAGAATATTTTTTCATTATTCTTTTTCTTTTCATTTCATGTTTGAAAGTTTTTTTTCAAATATATAAAAAAATATAGATATATTTAAGGGATTTGTTATGATAGAAATATCATTATTGGGAGGAAAGTAAATATGAAATATAAACTTATAGCAAGTGATTTGGATGAAACACTATTAAATGAAAATCATCATGTATGTCAAAAAAACATTGATTTAATAAAAAAGGCAAGAGATTTAGGAGTCAAATTTGTCCCTGCAACAGGAAGATTGTTTACAGGTGTCATAGATGTTTTAAAAGAATTAGATTTGTATGATAAAGAAGGGGAATATGTTTTATCAGCAAATGGTGGAATTATTACTGAAAATAAAGGAAATAAAATTTTAAAATGTTGCGGGTTAACGTTAGATAAGACAAAGGAATTGTTTGCGCTTGGTAAACAATATAATATATGTATACAAATCCATACTTTAAACAATATATTTATTTATAATATTAATGAGGATGAAAAACAAAGAGTGACACATCAAGGTGTCAAATTCAGTGAATTTGAAGAAGAAAATCTTGATTTCTTAAAAGATGAAAAAATTATTAAAATGTTATTTGAAACAACAGATATACCTTATTTAGAAAGTTTAGAACCTAAATTACAATCTATTGTAGAAGGTGTTGTTTCTGTGAGCTATTCTTCAAGTCGTTATATGGAATTAAATCAGCTTGGTGTTGATAAAGGACAAGGATTAAAAGATTTAGCAAATCTTTTAAATATTTCATTAGATGAAATTATTGCTGTTGGAGATCATTTTAATGATATTGATTTATTAAAAACTGCTGGATTATCAGTGGCAGCAGGTAATGCTATTGAAGAAGTGAAAGCAATTTGTGATTATACAACAAAAGCAAATCATAATGAGGGAGTTTTAGCTGAAGTTATTGAAAAATTTATTTTATAGAAGTAATTATGACAATTGTTGTATCCAAAGTTTTATAATGTTTAAACGAATATTTGATTAATGATTATCTTAATAGAATAAGAATGTTTATGAATATTTCTTTAAGAAGTTTAATATTATAAGAATATGTTTTTATAGGTAATGTGTTGTTAGGGATAATATTTTTATTTGATTTTCCTAAATATTGGTTTATAATAAGGATAAGAAGGAAGATGAAAATTGTATCTATCGCATATAATGAAAAGAAACTTGCATAAGAGAATGAGTAAATGCATTTGAAGATGTTTTGATTAACTATTGAATTCTATATAATTGTTTTGATAATTATAAAGAATAAAAGTTTATTGATTGTGTTAGAAACTGATGGTAGAGTTCAATATGATTATTCATTTTAACAGTTCTTTCATTGCTTAATGACGTGAATTTATGTAAGTGTTTTGTGAGATTGACAATGTTCATCATAGTTGACTTACTACAAATCATGTTGTAGAAGTGACTTTATTTCAAACAATAGAATAAGGAGGATATGTGATTATGGAATATGAAATTATTGGTACACCTTTACCAGCTGTCGTTTGTCATTTGAAAAAAGGTGAAGTGATGTTAAGTGATTCAGGAGCTATGGCTTGGATGGATCCATGTATGGAAATGGAAACAACAAGTAATGGTGGTATGGGAAAAGCTTTTGGAAGAATGTTCTCAGGAGAAACAATGTTTTTAAACAGATATACTGCAAATGGTGATGGTAAAATTGCATTTGCATCTTCATTCCCTGGTGATATTAGAAAATATGATATTGCGCCAGGTAAAGAAATTGTTGTTCAAAAATCTTCATTTTTAGCAAGTGAGTCAACTGTAGAAAGAAGTGTTTTCTTTAACAAAAAGGCAATGACAGGAATTTTTGGTGGAGAAGGATTTATTATGAATAAACTTTCAGGACATGGCACTGTTTTTATAGAAATTGATGGTTCAACTGTTGAATATGAATTAGCACCTGGACAACAAATTATTGTAGATACTGGATATGTAGCTGTTATGGATGCAACATGTACAATGACAACACAATCAGTGAAAGGTATGAAAAATAAATTATTAGGTGGAGAAGGGTTCTTTAATACAGTGATTACAGGACCTGGACGTGTTGTTTTACAAACAATGCCTATTTCAGCTGTTGCAAGCTCTTTAGCAAGTTTCTTCCCAGCAGGAAAATAATTATAAATGAAAGGTATGATGTTATCATATCTTTTTTTGTTAAACATAAACACTTATAAAATATTTCTCTTCTATTTTCATTCTCTTGACATATAATATTTTGAGGTGTTTCCATGATCAAAAAATTAGTCATATCAATACTTACTATTTTATGTTTTTTATTTCCAATCAATATCTATGCTGAACAATTAA
>CAJUJC010000121.1 GCA_910586805.1 uncultured Erysipelotrichales bacterium
TCATAGGTGTTATGTTCTTTTTTATATCTGTTATCATTTCATCGTATTTTATTTTTGATATTGAGATTATTGGAACACTCCCTAAAGTGAATCAAGCTATGGAAAAGGAACTAAAGACATTAAATGTAGAGAAATTTACTTTTTTAAAGAGTTATGAAAGAATGAATGAAATCTTAACGAGTTTAAAAACAACCTATAAGAATGATGTGGAATATATTAATGTCTATCAGGTAGGAAGTGTTTTTCATGTTGAATATACAAAGAGAAAACAGGAACAATTAGAAAAAGAAGAATATCAAAATTTATATGCTAAAAAAGATGGTATGATTGCTTATTTTGATGTGGATAGTGGAATGATTAAAGTGAAGCAAAATGATTATGTCAAAAAAGGAGATCTACTGGTTGAAAATACTTTGATTTCTACCAGTGAAGAAACAAAGATTATACCTGTGAAAGGTAAAGTTTACGCTTATACATTCAATCAATATGAAGCTTCCATAACTAATCATAACCAAGATAAAGGAGAAGCCTTTTATCATTTATTATTATTGATAAGAAGTCGATTACCAGCAAACGCTAAGATTGATAAAGAAAATGTTTTGCAAATGAAAAGAACTCGTAGTAAAATAACATTAAAGATGCATTATACGTTACTAGAAGACATATCAGTTAAAGGAGAATCGAATGAAGGAAGTCATTAAATTAGAGCATTATACGATTGATGAATTGAATAGATTATTTGGACACCATGATGAAAATATTCATATCTTAGAGCAACATTTTGAAACTGAGATGATTGTTCGTGGTGATGAAATTGTTTTCAATGATGATGAGGAAAAGATTAAAACAATTAAAGAAGTTATTCAAGCTTTATTAAATCTTGTAAAACAGGGAAAAGAGATTAGTAAAAGAGATGTCATGTATACATTGAAATTATCTGAATCCCATGATTTAAATGTCATTGAGGAATTGTATAAAATAAAAATTGCTCGTACAATGAGTGGGAAGTTGATTTATCCTAAAACTCTTGGACAAAAAGAGTATTATCAAGCATTAAAAAGAAATGATGTTGTGTTTGCAATAGGTCCAGCAGGAACAGGTAAAACTTATCTGGCTGTTGTCTTTGCAGTACAAGCACTAAAGAATAACGAGGTTCAAAAAATTATCCTGACAAGACCAGCGGTAGAAGCAGGGGAAAATCTAGGCTTTTTACCAGGGGATTTAAAAGAAAAGGTGGATCCTTATTTAAGACCTTTATATGATGCATTATATGATATGTTAGGACAAGCACAAACGGAACGATTAATTGAAAAAGGAACGATAGAAATTGCACCTCTTGCTTATATGAGAGGACGTACTTTAGAAGATGCTTATGTCATTTTAGATGAAGCGCAAAATACTACTGATGCTCAAATGAAAATGTTTTTAACACGTTTAGGTTTTAATTCTAAAATGATTATTACAGGTGATATTACACAAATAGATTTACCTAAAGGAGTCATAAGTGGTTTAAAAAGAGCATTAACTATTTTAAAAAATGTTTCAGGAATATGTTTTGTATATTTAAGTGCTTTAGATGTTGTTAGACATCCAGTTGTTCAAAAGATTATTGAACGTTATGAAACTAGTAGTGAAGAAAATAAAGAATAAAAATCATATTTTAAGCACCATGAGGTGCTTTTTATATATTTAGTATTATATGAGATTATTTCATCAAAATAAAATGAATATATATTGAATTATTTATAAAAAAACATATATTTGTATAAACCAATGATTTCATACAAACAACTAAATTTAGTGAAGTCATTATTATGAGGATAGACTATAAATAATGATTTGTGAAATGTTTTATATTCTTATATCTAAGAATGTGAAAGCTTTTTTACATAGTTTTTCCTTTTGTAAAAGACATTTGATAGAAAGGGAAGCATCAATTTGGTAAGCTTATAAGCAATGGAGGGAATATATAATGGAAATAGCAGATAAAATAAAAAATGCTCGTATTCAAAAAGAGTATACACAAGAACAAGCAGCGGAATATCTTTTTGTTTCTAGGCAAACAATTTCAAATTGGGAGAATGCAAAATCACTACCTGATATTATCAGTATTATTCACATGAGTGAATTGTATGAAATAAGTCTTGATGAATTGTTGAAAGGAAATAAAGAATTGATGAAAAAAATAGAAAGAGATGTTATAGTTGTTAAGACAGAGAAAAAGATTATAAAATTTGCATGGATGTCTATTGTTATAGGTTTTATAATGCTTCTTCTTAGAAATATATTTAAAGGAAATGCATTTGTTGATTTTATAAATGGAGCATTACCTTGGCTTCTTCTTAGTTTAATGTTTTTATTTACTATTTTATATTTAAATGAAGAAAAAAAATAAAAAGTGATAAATTTTTGTTCTTATGAATATAAATAAGCTCAATTTTATACTTGATTGAAAGAGAACATGATAAGACTATTATAGTTTTATCTTTTTTTGTTCAAAATGAAAAAGGCATATTTATAGTTTAATTGATATGACTATTTATGAAGTTTTTGAGTTATTAATATTATAAGTCATACATTGGTTATTATAAAATAATTTGTTAATATAAGATATTTAAATGCTCTTTTTATGTATTATTTAAATTGATTAATCATGTTAAATTGTGAAAAAGTGTTTATGATTTTATTGTATAGTGAATAATTCGTTATGGACTGATAAATATATTAAGAAATATTTTTTTAAAAGAGGGTAGATAAAAAGGATATAAAATATGATTCTATATCCTTGTTTTTAATACTTTAAGATGTGCAGTAGAAATAGGAAGTTGCGATAATTCATCAAAAGTATATAAATATTTGTTAGGGTTATCTAAGACAAAATGATAAACATGCATATGCCATGTTCTATGGGTAAAGATATGTTTAATATCCTTTATATATGAATCAATAGTGAGAGTGTAACCATATTCTTTTTCAAATTCTTCAATAAATGAATAAGGACTTTCACATTCATATTGAATAAGACCATATAAATTTTCTAATAAACCTTGTTTATTTTGTATAAGCATGTATTGATCTTTGTATGTAATAAGACCAGTTATATAGTTCAATTCCTTATGTTTTATATTTTTGATATTGATTGGTAGGATTTTTTGTTGATTTGTTGCATATGCTTGACAGTGGGATTGGATAGGACACTGTTCACATTTTGGATTGAGTGGACGGCATATTGTTGCTCCTAGATCCATTAATCCCTGATTAAAAGAAGAAGCATCATATCCTTTGAGTAAATCTTGAACGATATTTGTAATTTGTTTTTGTGTTTGAGAAAGTGCAATATTATCTTGAATATGATAAACTCTAGATATGATACGTAAAACATTTCCATCTATTGCAGGTGTTTCTAAATGGTAAGCAATGGAACAAATTGCTCCAGCTGTATAAGGACCAATTCCTTTTAAGGCTAAAACATCTTTATAACTTGTTGGAAAGAGACCATTATATTTTGTAGCAATAACATTTGCTGTTTCATGAATATGTTTAGCTCTACGATAATAGCCTAATCCTTCCCACATTTTGTAAATATCTTCTAAAGAGGCACTTGATAAACTTTGAATTGTTGGAAATCGTTTCATAAAACGATTGTAATAAGGAATAACAGCTTCAGTTGTTGTTTGTTGTAACATGATTTCACTAATCCATATAGCATAAGGATTTTCATTTTTACGCCACGGAAAATCTCTTTTATTTAAAAAATACCAGTCAATTAATTTCTTTTGCATAATATCACCAAAAGGAATTATACTATAAATATTTTTGAAAGGAAGTCATTTTGATGAAAAAAGAAGATAAAATTATTTTAACCTCATTAATAGAAACAAGATTATATGATGAAAGACTATCACCATATGCAACTAAAAATAGTGAGTGTATTAAAGTGAAACAGTCTATTAAATTAACACAGAGCTTTGATATTCGTTGGCCTTTTGAAAAAGACATTGATAGAGTGTTATATTCTCAAGGCTATTCAAGATATGTTGATAAAACACAAGCATTATCTTTTTTTAGTAATGTCCATATTACAAAACGATCTTTACATGTTCAGTGGGTATCAAGAATTGCTAGACAAATTGGAAGAGGATTAAATTTAAATTTAGATTTAATTGAGGCTATTGCATTAGGTCATGATTTAGGACACGCTCCTTATGGTCATGTTGGTGAAAAGGCAATAGATCAATGTTTGCAAGAAAGAGGATATGGTTATTTTAATCATAATGCAAATAGTATAAGACATTTATTGTTTATAGAAAGACATGGTGTGGGGTATAATGTTTCATTACAAGTGTTAGATGGAATTTTGTGTCATAATGGTGAGATTTTATCTCGAAGATATGAACCCCAAAGGAATAAAACAGTTTCTCATTTTTGGCAGGAATATGAAAATTGTTGGCATATTAAAGATTTTTCTAAAACAATTGTTCCTATGACTTTAGAAGGTTGTGTTGTTCGTATCTCTGATGTTATATCTTATGTTGGTAAGGATATTGAAGATGCTATTGAAGTAGGAATTATCAAGAAAGAAGATTTGCCTCAAGAAGTCGTTGAAGTTTTAGGAAATGATAATAAAACGATGATTAATCATTTGATTAGTGACATTGTTATTCATAGTTATGGGAAACCTTACTTAGAATTTTCTAAAGATGTTTTTGATGCCTTGAGTAT
>CAJUJC010000122.1 GCA_910586805.1 uncultured Erysipelotrichales bacterium
AATAACTGCTGTAATTTCTTTAGCTGAAGCTCTTTTTAAAGCATCAGTTAAAACTAAGATTTCCATTAAATTCTCAGTAACTGGATTTGAAGTTGATTGTACAATAAATACATCCTTTCCTCTTACTGATTCTCCAATTTCAACTAATATTTCTCCATCTGCGAAATGATGAACTTTACATTCCCCCAATTCAGTTCCTAAGTTTTTAGCAATATCCTTTGCTAAATCTTGACTTGCCGATAAAGCAAATACAGTAATTTTGTTTTTCATGTTTTTACCCTTTCTCTCTTTACTTTTTATTTTTGCGTCTTTCAAATTCTTTCATACGATTTTCTTCTAGAACCTGACTATATCCTTCTTTGTTCACTTGTCTTGCTCTAGCAATACCCATTGCATCTTTTTCTACATCTTTTGTAATTGTAGAACCTGCTGCAATAAAAGCATTTTCCTCAACAGTTACTGGTGCAACTAAATTAGAATTACATCCAATAAATGCTTTATCTTTGATACGTGTTAAAGATTTATTTTTTCCATCATAATTAACAGTAATTGTTCCACATCCAATATTCACATCACTACCAACTTCAGCATCTCCAATATAAGATAAGTGAGCAGCCTTACTTCCTTTTCCAAAAACAGCTTTTTTCATTTCCACAAAGTTACCCATGTGAACATTTTCTAAAATATGACAATTTGTACGAAGTCTTGCATATGGTCCAATATCAACACCATTTTCAATAATAGAATCACTAATAACAGAGAATTTGATTTCAACATTATCTTTAATTGTTACATTTGTAAATTCACAATATGGTCCAATATGACAATGGTTTCCAATAACTGTATTTCCTTTAATGATACATCCAGGTTCAATAATTGTATCCTCACCAATAACAACATCTCTACCAATATATGTGTTATCAGGATCCACAATAGTCACTCCATTTAATAAATGTTCTTTATTAATACGTTCTTTTAAAACCTTTGTTGCTTCTACTAAAGCAACTCTATCATTAATACCCCCAACTTCATCAAAATCATCAATCTTATAAGCATCAACTTTTAAACCATCTTGATCCATAATACCAATAACATCAGTTAAATAATATTCATTTTGTGCATTTTCATTATTTATTTTTTCCAATGCATTCCATAAAGATTGATTATCAAAACAATATTCACCAGTATTCATTTCAGTAATATCTCTTTGACTATCTAATAAATCTTTATATTCAACAATACCTTTAACTTGTCCATCTTCTTTGATGACTCTTCCATAATGAGTTGTTACATCACAATCAGCACTCATCACTGTTGCTTGATTGTTATTGTTCTTATGGAAATCAACCATCCCTTGTAATGTTTCTTTTCTTATCAAAGGAGCATCTCCATTTAAAACAAGTGTCATACCTTCTTTACCAGCTAAAACATCTTTGGCTTGCAATACTGCATGCCCTGTCCCAAGTTGTTTTGTTTGATAAACAAATTGAACATCATCTACAATAGCTTCTACAATGTGTGCTTCATGACCTACCACAACAATAGTTTCATCCACACCCATTTTCTTTAATTCATCCACAACATGATTAATCATTGGTTTGTATAAAACCTCATGAACAACTTTTGGTTTTTGAGATTTCATACGAGTTCCTTTTCCCGCAGCTAATACAATGGCATAAATTTTCATATTTTTCTCTCCTTAACGCACTTATTCTAACAAAAATCAATACAAAAAAAAAGAGGAAAGAAGAAATAGTTACCTTAATTTCTATATTTTTCTTCCTCCCTATGATAGATTTGTGTTTTTCTTACAAAATAATACTTATTTTTAAAAAACTGAAACCCTTTTTCTAACAGTTCTTTATCCTGAGTCATAGCAAATACACAAGAACCACTTCCTGACATTAATGTTCCATCAAATCCTAGTTCCATCATTTCATCTTTAATCTTTTCAATATCTGGAACCATAGAAATAGAAGGCTCTTCTAGTGTGTTTCCTAAATTTTCAACGACCTTATCATAATCATTGTCCTCTATTCCTTTCTTCATCTCTAAAACTTGAGGATGAAGAGCTTCTTTTAAATTCAACATTCCAAATGATTTTGGTGTAGAAACACCTTTTTTAGGTTTAACCAATAAAAGATAACTATGAAAATTATTATCAATAAACTCTAATTTCTCTCCAATTCCTCTTACTAATGCTATTTTTTCAAACACGCAAAAAGGAATATCAGCACCTACTTCTTTACCAATATCTGCAAGTTCATGTAATGATAAGCCAAGTTGAAACATTGTATTCATTGCTCTTAAAACAGCTGCACCATCAGCACTTCCTCCTGCTAATCCTGCTTGTGTAGGTATTTGTTTATAAATATGAATTTTAACACCACAAGGCAAGTGATATCTATCCATCAATAATTTTGCAACTTTATACATAATATTTCGCTCATCAGTTGGCATTTTGTAAGTATTTGAAGTTATTTCAATGCCATCTTTTATTTTATGAATATAAATGAGGTCATGCAAAGTAATAGGTGCCATAACCATATCTAATTCATGATATCCATCTTCTCTTTTTCTAACAACATCTAGTGCTAAATTCACTTTTGCATAGGCTCTGACTTTCATAAGTTTCATCCTTTCGTTGGGTAAATTTTTCTTGCAACCCCTTTTGTATCTATACCACCAATTCCATTTTGTTTATGGGTTGTATGATTAATAATTTCTTCTACATCAACATAATTTTTAACACTTTCATTTGCTATCAAACTTGCAATAAACACTGGATCTAATGCATGAATGTTAATACGTTTAGGACTTGATGCAAAATTTGCACCACTTGCTAATAACATTTCATAATAAGATTGACAAGCTCCAGCAATAATAATAAGTGCATCTTTATCATCTTCATATTGTCTAGCCATTTGTATTGTTTTTGCAAAATCATTTGAGTGTTGATAATTGTTGATATTTGTCTTATCTTTATTTTTTCTTAAAGCATCATGTCCTGTAATCACCAATATTTGTGGTTTATGTTTTTCTAACAGTTCTAAAACTCTATCCTTCATTTCTGCTTCTTTCATATAATAACAATCGGCTCTAATACGTAATTCTTCGTATTTTTGTTTACACATTTCTAGATACTTTTCATCACCATCTAAATGTAAAACTTTTCCTCTTAACATGGGTTGTCTTTGAATAGAAAAAGTATCTTCAGAAGTTGCTTGAATTTCACTTAATTCTAAATCTTCCATTTCACTATCAGCAATCAAGCGAAGTTCTACTCCTCTTAAATAAAAAACTTCATCTTTAATATCAATAATTTCAAATAAAATATCTCTATTGTATTTCTTTCTAACAACATAATCTCCTATTCTCATAATCTCACCATATTAATATATGTCATTTATATAAATTGTGTGAGTTTGATATAATCTTCTATCTTTAATTGTTCAGGTCTTAATTTTTCATCAATTCCACACTGATGAAGGACATCTTTTGTATTATCAAAAATATCTTTTAAGTTATTATATATCGTTTTTCTTTTTTGAGTAAATGCACATTTTAATACATATGTAAGTTTTTGATTATATTCTCTTTTGATATGTATAGAAATAATAGCACTATCGACATGAGGTGCTGGTGAAAATACTGTTCTTGATACATTCATATCTAAAGATATTGTCCCCACACTTTCAATCATATATATAAGTGGACTTTTATAATTCTCATCTGTTAATTTTAATGCCACTTCTTTTTGCACCATCGCATGTATACTATCAAGCTGAGGGGAAGATGTTATAATATGTTCAATAATATCTGATGTAATATAATAAGGCAAATTCGCAACGACACATACTTTTGAGTATGTTTGTTTCAATTCATCAACAACTTTCTTTAAATCCACTGTTAAAAAATCTTGAAAAATAATTTCTATATTATCAAATTCTCCAATAGATTCTTTTAATACATCTTTTAATCTTGTATCAATTTCAAAACACAAAACTTTTCCTGCACGATATGACAATTGTTCAGTTAATGCTCCAATACCTGGCCCTATTTCAATCACACAGGTTTGCTTATCTATATGTGTTATTTCTACAATTTTCTTAATTGTATTTAAGTCTATTAAAAAGTTTTGTCCATATTTTTTTGATGCTTTCAATTGATATTTATCTAATAAATACATAGTATTTGATTTTTTTGCAATGTCTTTCATAATCTCACCTAAAGTTATTATAATCTAAATGAAACAAAAAAGAAAGAAGGCATAGCTTCTATAATAAACTTTTATATACTCTTTTCATACCTCAACTATAAAATACATATTATCATTTGTTTTATAAATATTTTTATCATTTATTCGTCTGTTTTTCTTTTTTCTTATTTATTTTCTTTTATAAATCTTATATAATTCATGTGAGGTAATGAATATGGATAGACGAGAAAAAATATTGCAAATGATTCAAGAAAGTGAAAAACCAATTTCTGCATCTTTCCTTGCTAAGACATTAGGTGTATCAAGACAGATTATTGTTGGGGATGTTGCATTAATACGTGCGAGTGGTACCAATATTACTGCCACTC
>CAJUJC010000123.1 GCA_910586805.1 uncultured Erysipelotrichales bacterium
GTTCCACCAATCATCTCCATAATATCGATTTCGCCACATGCTGGCCAACCATAACCTTGACGACTTGAAATATCACCATCTAAATTGAAATCTGCACCCAATGTCCAGAAGGCAGGGAAAGCTCCCTTGCCTTTTGGTAATTTAGCCTTCATTTCAATACGTCCATATAAGAACTCTTTTTTTCCTGATGTTCTTACACTTCCAGAGTCATATTTCACTTTTCTTGCACCTGAACCAACAGGATTCAAATATTGATCTTCAAGTTTTCTATCTGTAACTTTTAAAACAAGATTTCCATCTTTAGTAAATACATTCTCTTTACTATCTGTATAATGTTGTTGTTCATTACCACGAACTCTTCCTAATTCATAACCCCAAATATTTTGATCTAATTCAGAACCATTAAAATCATCTTCCCATACATAACTATATTCAGCATCTTTATCAATTTGAGTTAATGTAACATTATCAATATCAACAATAGCATCTCTACCAACAGCATTTCCATCTGTCCATTTAACAAGTCCAACAGCTACATCATATTGATCACCTGCTGTAAATTCAATGATTTGTTTTTGCCATTCTCCATTAGTATACTGAAGTGCTTTTTCAGCAAATTGTCCTTTATTCGTTTCCACTGTCTTATCATAGTTATACGAAGAGTTTTTAACTGTAAGGAAAGCACCACCTAATGTACTTGTATCTCCAGATCCATTATAACTAATTCTTATATCAGCACTTAATCTATATTTTTTCCCTGGCTTAACATTCGCATATTGTAAGAGAGATCCATCAGATACTCCCTGACCTAAGCGTCCCATACGATTTCCATTTTCATTAACTATAGAACCATTATTTGATTTCCAAACTGTATTTGTTTTTTCAAAGTCACCACTACTAATCAAACTTAGTGAAGTTAATTCATCAGCAATTTTACTTTCTTTTGCAGATATATTTCCAATAATAGAATAACCTTGTGTTAATAAAGTTGTCACTAATGTTGCAGCAATTGCTGTTTTGGTTACTTTTTCTATATTCTTATTCATATATAACTCCTTTTTATTCTATCTCTTCATTTTTCTTTTTACTTACAATAAAGTGAATAACAATCGCAATTCCCATACATCCTAATAGTAATTCAGTAGAGAGAGCATTATCAGATGTACTTACTTGATTTCCTGACATAGAAGAATTACCCTGATTATTTGGATTATTTATACCAGGTTTTTGGTCACCTGTATTTGATCCTTGAGTATCTCCTGGTTTAGGATTCGTAGGTTTAACTGGGTTCTTATCACCAGGATTCACAGGATTAACTGGTTTCTTATCATCATCAGGATTTGTAGGATCTTCAGGTTTAACAGTTGATGATTCTCCTTTTTCTACTACCATTATAAATTGAGAGAATAAATAATTTTCAAACACAATCTTATTATTTTCCTTTGTTGTATAAATTGCATCAATATCGCTTATTCCATCACCGTCAACATCATGTAATCCATAAATATAAACTTCTCTATCTTTTAATTGAGAATCTAAAACCATTTCAAAATCTAATAATAATGATGTTTCATCAATTCTTGCAATTTCTCTCTTTTCTAAAGCATTTCTACTATCTCTTTCATAAACAACAAGATTAATATCAAAATACTGATTAATTTCTGTATTTTTATCTTTTTCTGTACTTACAAGATAATCATTAAGTTTTGTTTTTACTTCTGAGCTCAAACTAGATAAAGGAAGTAAAGATGATTCAGCAATGACTTCTACATATTTCCCTTTATTTAATGATTTTCTAACAACATCCAAAGCAGTAGCATTTTTCTTTAATACTTTCTCTGCTTCTACCACATTTGAAAAACTAACAACAACTTTATTAACTTGATCATCTATTGTAACTGGAGTTACATAAACGGTATTATTTTCATGTTCCACTCTAATCAAACCATCAATAGCATTTGTTAAATCAATTGCCGCCTTATCCACATCTTCTTGAGATGGTCTTGTTTGATTATTAATTTCAATTGCTTTTTCTAATGCTTTTACATATTTATTAACAGTTACATTTGTATAATCTTGAAGATTAATTGTTTTTGTTTTATTAATAACTTCTACTAATTCGCTTTTATCTACTGCTAATGTATAACCAGCAGTTAAATCCATAGCTTCTTGACTTGTTAAAATTTCATCAGTAACTAATACATATTCTATTTCACCTTTAAAATTACTAATTCCTGCTTGTCCACCAATTGTAACACTATCAATTGAACCAGTAAGTTGTGAAAATATTTCAAATCCTCCTGTATTTGATATAGTTTTAACTTCTTGTCCATCAATTGTCAAACGATATTGATTCATATCATTAGATAATACAACAGTATGCCATTCATCTCTAGTTAAAGGTACATCATTAAATCCTGCTTGTGAACCAGCTTTTGCAAAAACAATTTTCAATGCATTATTATTTAAAATTGCCAATGAAGAATATGTTCCATTTCCACTTAAATTAGCTGCTGCATTATTAATACCTAATAGAGCACTGTCACCACTATCTGCCAAAGAACGTTTGAATTTTATAATAATTGATCCTGTTTTTATAGATTTTAAATCTTGAAGTGATTTACCAATAGAATTAATATCATTATCTTGAAGATTTTCTACTCTTTGTCCATCAAATGTTTGATCAACAACTTGTTTATGCACCATTAGCATTTGAAACCCAATATGATAACGGATCATTATCTTTTACATTTAAAGCTTTCGTTGAAGTTAACGCAGCACTTCCTCCAGCATTAACAACAGTCATATCATGTGATTTATCTTCAGGATTATTTCCAATATAAGCAATTGTATATAACTTATTGTTATTTTTTTCTTGATCAAAAGCTTCTCCATACACTGTATCAATAACTGCATCATTTTCAATAGATGCTGCAATTTCTCCTTGATCAGTATCCTTAACTACATATTTAAAGATCAATTCATTTGTTCCAGAACCAGAAACATATTCAGCAGTTGTTAAAACACCATTAATACTTAAATTTAATTGACGTGATGTTTCATCAATCATGAAAACTGTTTGATCAAAAGATACTACAATTCTTAATTCATCTCCTGAATTAACAACTTTACTTTCACTGTCAATTTTTATACTTTCAACCTTTGGTGAAAATACATTGATTTTTTTATCAGTAAGATAATCAAAATTCATTTTCATATATCTCATGATATAATTTTCTTTTTCATAAACAATAGCAAGATGATCATCATCTATTTGTACTAAACTTGAATATGCAAATCCACCATCATCAATAATTTTATCATGTTTTACATTTAATTGATCACCATCTATCTCACATAATCTAATATGTCCAACTCTTCTTGCTTTCTTTGAAGATGTTAATGATTTTGTACTATAAGCATCTCCACTTGCATTAGAAATAGCAATATATTCTTTTACACCTTTTCCATCTAAATCAGCTTGAACTGTAATTGCTGATAATTGACAATAAGGTTCACAAATATCAGTATCATAAACTTGACCCCAAGTTTCTCCACAATCTTCACTAATAGCGTATTGAACAACACCATAGTCTCTCTTTGGATCAAGATAAGAAGTATTTCTCATAAATTGAACTAATCTTCCATCTTTTAACTGTAAAATTTGACTTTCAGTTAATTCATAAGCTGAATCACCTGTTTGACTATTTATAGTTTGTGAAGTGATAATTCTTTCTTCATCAGTTCCTTTATTAACAATTCTTCCATCATTAGGAGATTCTCCTCTTATCCAAGTTTTTCCTCCATCATCACTATAAATATTTGCTGAACTTTGACTACCTAAATTTGTTCCAACACCATTAACTGTGTAATAAATTGGGAAAATTAAACGAGTTGAACCATCAGCTTTTATAGCCTTAATACCTGCACCTGTCCCAGTTCCTACAAATTTCATATAATCTTCTTTAATATATGGTGTTAAATCTCTTGGTTGAGACCATGTTTCACCATCATCTGTGCTTGTAAACATCCAAACAAAACCAGTTTTTAAAACTTGTAATTCTCCACTTTTTGTTCCTGAACCATTTAAATAAATATTTCCAGCATCAACACCATTTTTCAATAACTTTCCATTACTTGTACTTGTAAGTGTTTCTGCATTATATCCTTCTATAACATAATCTGTTCTATTTCCTCTTCCATCATAAACAACACCATTTTCTTTAACAACATATTTATTCTTTCGTGCATCATAAAGATTCAAATACCATTTTCCTTTAATATTTTCATATGCACTTGTTGAAGTCGCATCAATAGCTCCATTTGATTCTAGACAAATATCAACAAATAAATATGTTGTTCCATCAGCATGTAAAAGAACAGGATCTATAGCAACAGCTGATTGAGTACGTCTAGAGTTTGGATAATATCCATCTTCAATAAAATCTCTACTCTTATCAAAATTACTATTTGTAGGCATATCTATAACAACATTATTTTCATTCCAAGTTTTTCCATCATCATCACTTGTTCT
>CAJUJC010000124.1 GCA_910586805.1 uncultured Erysipelotrichales bacterium
ACATATAAAAAAACAATGTTCTCAATATGATAAACATTGTCTTTTAACTCTATTTATTACAACTTCTATAAACGAATTGTTTGTACAGCAATACAACCAGGACCACCCTGAGTAATAAAAGCAGGTGATAAGTCATGTAATTCTATTTTTACATTTTCAAAAGCTTCTTGAATTTGTTTCATAGTTTGTTGTGCCTGTTCTAAAACGCCACCATGACTTACATAAATTTTATAATTTTCATCTACACCTAAATCTTTAAAGGCTTTAATAATTTCCTTAATAGCACTTTTAAAAGTTTTTTTCATAGTAAACTTTTCAAGTCTTTTTCCATCTTTAGTCGTTGTCATAACAGGAATAATTTTAAATAAACCTCCAATTGTTGCTGCAATAGGAGTTAATCTACCCCCACGTTTTAAATAACCAAAATCCTGTGGAATTAAGAATGATTTTTCAGTAGCAATACTTTTATGTATTTCTTTAATAACCTCATGAATTTCCATGCCTTTTTCTTTCAAAGATATTGCTTTTTCAACCAATCCTTTTTCAGGACCACATAAAGTCATTGTATTAATAACATGAATATGTTCATTATTTTCCATAGTTCCTTTAACCGAAAGTGTACTTTGATATGCGCCAGACAACCCATCAGCCATATTCAAAACTAAAATATCCTCATTTGGATATTTCTCTAAAGCTTCCATTGTTTCTCCAATAGCAGGTTGAGATGATGTAGGAATGTGACCTTCATTAATCAATGATAAAAATTCTTCACTTTGTATATCAACAAACTCTCTATAACTTTTTTTATTAATAATAACATTAAGAGGTAGAACATCAATTCCCATTTCCTCTCCTTGTTGTGGTGTAAACAATGATCCTGAATCCGTAATTATTCTCATATACTTTTCTCCTTTAAATATACTCCTTACATATAAATTAACAAATTCATATTCCATTGTCAATGAAAATAGTATTTAAAACTACATTGCGTTGAGAAAAAACCTATTTATCAATTTTTAACAAAATTTTTACGAGATATTTTCAATCTTTTCATAACAAAAATAAAGCAAACAGTAATGACTAAGCCTTTCAAAATACTTGATATAGAAATTGCCCACCAAATTCCATTTAACGCCAAGAAAGTTGTAGATAAAACCATAACCATTGGTATTCTTGCGGCTGTTAAAGTAATAGAAACCGTTGAAGGAATAAGTGTTTTTCCTAAACCATTTAATGTTCCTGCTAAGGTACTTTCTATACACATAAACAATTGTGAAAAAGCTAAGATTTGTAAATAATCAACTCCTAAAGGAATAACATCTTTTTCAGTAATAAAGATTTGAAATATAATCTCTGGTAAAAGCAATAAAACAAGTGTTGTCAATATTCCCCATAATATACTTGTTTTTAATGCTGATTTTGTCCCTTGTTTCACACGTTCTATATTTCCTGCTCCATAATTTTGTGCCACAAAAGCATTTAATGCATTCCCAAATCCTTCAGCACTCATCCATGAAATTGATTCTATTTGGGAACCAACCTTTTGAACAGCTATAGCAACATCCCCATATCCAGCAATAAATCTTGCTATAATCATAGAAATAAAAGTAAAACACATACTTTGGATACCTACTGGAATCCCAATCTTTAAAATTCTTGTAAAATATGATACTTTCACTTTTTTTAAAAGTTTAACTTCATCAAATAACATTGTATCTTTTTTTGCGTAGTAAATCATACTCAACAAAACAACACTTTGTGAAATAACCGTTGCAATAGCAGCCCCCATAACACCCATATGAAATGTAAATATGAATAGTGGATCTAAGATAATATTTAATCCTAACCCTATTGTTGTTGCAATAAAAGGATGACGACTATTCCCAATAGCAGTCATTAAACTTGTCATAATCTGATTTAAAAAGTTAATCACTACAAACCCACATGTAATGATTAAATATATTTGTGCTTGAGAAATTACTTCATTTGATGTAAGTTCAAAAAAACCAATCATTTGTCTATAAAATAATAAAGTCACTAATCCATAAACAACCCCAAAAATGATTCCTAATTGAATTGTTGCTGTTGCAAAAAATGTTGCCTTTTGTTTTTCATGAGAACCAATAGCATGACCAACACAAACTTGTCCACCCATTTTGGCAAGTGTACTTATCCCATTAGATAACCACATATACATACCTGCACTTCCTACTGCGGCGACTGCATTTGCACCTATACGTCCTATCCAAATCATATCTGTTAAATTATAAGCCATTTGAATTAAAGATGTTCCCATAATAGGAAGAGCTAGTGTCATCAATGTCTTAAATATTGGACCCTCTAATAAATTCACTTTCTTTTTCATAATACACCTCCTTATATAAAAAGCCGCAACAATAACTTAAAAATTGTTCCGACTCAATTTTAAAATGTGCTCAAAGTATAACATATAATACCTTTATAAACAATCTTTTCTCTTAAAAGATTAAGATCAAATATTTCAATTAAATCTTTAATTGTCCACTCAAAACTGTATTACTTTTTAACTATTTAATAATTGATTACAATATATAAATGATAGGCAACCGAAATTCTCGATTGCCTATTTTCACTTTTATCTTTATGATATCTTTAACTTTCTTCAATAACTCCCATAAGTTCAAGTATTCTATTCAAATCATTGACATCAGTATATTTGATTGTTATTGATTTATCATCTACTTTAATCTTTGTACGATATTTCTTTCTCAATAATCCTTCAGCATAAGTATATTCTCTAGGTTTTTCAACTTTAGGTTTTGATTTTCTTGCATCTTGAAGTTTAAACCCTTTAACAATATCTTCAACTTCCCTTACTGATAATTCTTCATCAATAGCTTTTTTAGCAACCTTTAATGCCTTATCTTCTTCAAGAGTAATTAATGGTTTGATGTGTCCCATTGTAAGTACTCCATTTAAAACATAATCCTGTAATTGTCTTGGCATTTTTAGAAGTCTAACAGTATTTGCAATATGTGCTCTTGATTTCCCAACTCTTTTTGCAAGTTCTTCTTGTGTTAATTTTAAAGACTTCATCATCTTAGAATAAGCTTGTGCTTCTTCAATTGAATTCAAATCTTCTCTTTGAATATTTTCCAATAATGCAATTTCCATCATTTGTTGATCACTAAAATCAACAATAATAGCTGGAACTTCTTCTAATCCTACAATTTGTGCAGCACGACATCTTCTTTCACCAGCAACAATTTCATACCCTTGAATAGATGATTCTTTTAAAATGACTGGTTGAAAAATACCATGTTCTTTAATAGATTGTGCTAATTCATTTAACTTTTCTTCATTAAAATGTTGTCTAGGTTGATGTGGATTTGGTCTTATTTCTTTTAAAGACACCTTAACTTGAGACATTTCAGGGGCTTTCTTTTCAATAGCACTAATAACAGATTGAATATCTGTATTATTAAACATCTCATCTAATCCTTTACCTAATCTTTTCTTTTTATTTGTCGCCATTTCGTCTCACCACTTCTCTAGCTAACTTCGCATATGCTTTTGCACCTTCTGAATTTTTATCATAATCAAATATATTTAACCCTTCAGATGGAGCTTCTGATAATTTTACATTTCTTGGTATAACTGTTTCATAAGTTTTTTCTTTAAAATATTTTCTAACTTCTTGAGAAACTTCTATACCTAAATTCGTTCTTAAATCTAACATTGTCAGTAATACACCTTCGATTGTTAAATCTTCGTTAAAAACATTTTGTGTTAATAAAATTGTATTTAATAATTGTGTTAATCCTTCCAAAGCATAATATTCACACTGAACAGGAATTAGCACTGAATGAGCAGCAGTTAAGGCATTTGTATTTAATAACCCTAATGCTGGAGGACAATCAATGATGACATAATCATAATCATCTTTAACATCCTTCAAAGCTTTTTTTAATCGTTGCTCTCTACCTGTTTTCATTTGTGATAATTCTAACTCAACACCCGCTAAATCAATATTGGCAGGTATAGCATCTAAATTATCAACATCAGTATGTACAATTATATTTTTTAAAGGAACTTCTTGTGTAATAGCATCATACACAGTATATCCCAACTGACTTCGATCTATCCCAATTCCCTGAGTTGCATTGGCTTGAGGATCTATATCAATTAATAGCACTTTTTTTCCTAAGTAAGCTAAGGCAGCACTTAAATTAACACTTGTCGTTGTTTTGCCTACGCCTCCTTTTTGATTTGTAATTGCTATAATTTTTACCATGTGATATTTACCTCCTTTATACGCAACATTTATTCTATCATAAAGATATCTTTTTGACACCTATTTTTTCACCTAATTGTACTTTTGTTTCATAATTATTTAATGAATTGAAAATAATATCTTTATCTACAACAATTTGATTTTCTTTAAAAAACATAACTATTGTAGAACCACCAAATTCAAAATAACCTTTTTCCTGCCCTCTACAAT
>CAJUJC010000125.1 GCA_910586805.1 uncultured Erysipelotrichales bacterium
AAATACATATGTGTAGATCATTAGATGAATTAAAACAACGTGGAATAGAGGAAGGGTTATTACTTGGAAAACAACAAGGTGAGATGATTGGAATGAAAAAAAGTTTAATTGAGAATATTAGAAGTTTGATGGAAACATTAAATTTTACTGTTGAACAATCAATGAATGCTTTAAAAGTGCCTCAATCACAAAGAGAAGAAATGTATGAATTTTTCATTAAATCACATTTATTGTGATTTTTTATTTTTGTTTTCATATAAATATAACGGTGATAAAATGATTTTTACAAAGATGATTAAAAAAATTAGATGGGTTAATATAGTTATGACAATGATAGTTATTGCTATTGTATTAAGACTTGCATATAGCCAGTTTATAGCTTATGAGGAAATATCTTTAAAAGCAATTGAATCATGGCAAAGAGGTTTTCCATTAGAGGCGGCAAGGGGAAAAATTTATGATAGTCAAAATAAAATATTAGTAGATAATTTAACTACTTCTTCTTTAATAGTTGTCCCAAGTCAAATTAAGGATCCAGTCAATACTGCATATCATCTTTCAAAAATATTAAACTGCGATGAGAAAAAGATGTTAGAAAAAATACAAAAGAAAGTATCAGTAGAACGTATACAACCTGAAGGAAGACAACTTCATGAAGATAAAGCATATCAAATAGATAAATTGAAATTACCAGGTGTGTATCTTGTTCAAGATACATTAAGATATTATCCACACAAAAATTATTTAGCACAAACATTAGGATTTGTAGGTATTGATAATCAAGGATTGGTTGGTTTAGAACTTAAATATGATGAATATTTATCAGGAGTGAATGGAAGTATCAATTACTATATGAATGCAAAAAGTCAAAATTTAAATATTTATCCAGCAGAATATAATTATCCAACTAATGGAATGGATATAGAATTAACCATAGATACACGTGTACAGGATGTAGTAGAAAGAGAACTCAACAATGCATATCAAACATATAATCCTGACTCTATTCTTGCTTTAGCAATGAATCCTAAAACGGGGCAAATTTTAGCTATGTGTTCTAAACCAGATTTTGATCCCAACGATTATAAAAATGCAGATAGTGAAATTTATAATCGAAATTTACCTATTTGGAAATCATATGAGCCAGGCTCTACATTTAAAATTTTAACTTTTAGTGCAGCTTTAAATGAAAAATTATTTGATATGGATAAAGATACTTACTATGATAAAGGATATGAAATTGTTAAAGGAGCAAGAATCAAATCATGGAAAAAAGGCGGGCATGGATTACAAACATTTAGAGAAGTTTTACAAAATTCATCCAATCCTGGTTTTGTTGAAATTGGTAGAAGATTAGGAAAAGATAAACTTTATCAATATGTTCAAGACTTTGGGTTAAACAAAAAAACGGGTGTTGATTTAACTGGTGAATCATCAGGAATTATGTTTTCATATGATAAATTCAATGAAGTAGAACAAGCAACAGTTGCCTTTGGACAAGGTATTTCTATTACACCCATTCAACTTGTCAGGGCAGTATGTGCCTGTGTTAATGGGGGCTATTTATATAAACCTTATATTGTGAATAAAATTATTGATTCAAAAACACATGAAGTCATTGTAGATAATAAAAAGCAACTTGTAAGACAAGTGATTAGTGAAGAAACATCAAAACAAGTAAGAGATGCATTAGAAGGAGTTGTAACAGATGGTGGAGGGAAAAATGCTTATATAGATGGTTATCGTATTGGAGGTAAAACAGGAACTGCACAAAGAGCAATCAATGGGACATATGCAGGAAATGGATATATATTATCATTTATTGGGATAGCACCTATTGATGACCCTGAAATCGTATTGTATCTTGCTATGGATAACCCTAAAAACTGTGTACAATATGGTGGGACAACTGCTGCTCCGATCGCAAGAAAAATATTTGTTGATGTCTTACCTGCATTAGGTGTTAAAAAAGTGAAAAGTCAAAGGGAAAAAGCATATGTGTGGACTGATATACCTACATTTAAAGTTGAAAATTATGTTGGTCTTACAAAAAAAGATGTCAAAAATGAAAATTATGGATTTGAGTTTATAGGAGAAGGTGATTATGTTATTGATCAATTACCTCGTGTTGGTGAAAGAATTGATGCAGGGAAAAAAGTAAAAATTATGTTAGGAAATAAAGAGAATATAAGATAAAAAACACTGATAGCAAGAGAAAAAAATAAAATTTATAATATTTATCTATAATTTATGAAAAAACGAAATATAAATAATTAATTAAGCGAAATAGTAAAAAGTTTCAAAAAAATATTGACAAATGATTTAATTTCATTATAATACAAAACAAGATATATAAAACTCAATGAAAAAGAGAGTAGTTTAAAGGCGTATGAAAGCGAGTTAACGATGGTGTAAGGTTAATATACAAACTTAAATGAACCGCACTTTGGAGAGGGGTATTTGAATAAAGTAGAATACCAAGTGAGTCAGCTTTAATGACTTGAGGTGGCTATTAATGATAGCAAATAGAGTGGTACCGCGATGATTTCGTCTCTTCTTATGAAGAGGCGTTTTTTGTTTTATTGCTCAATAACAATTGAATAACATAAACTCAATGAAAAAGAGAGTAACTATTTGAAATGAAATAGCGAATTGATGATGGTGGAAGATCAATACAGGAAAAATAGTGAACCGCACTTTGGAGAGGAACATTTGAAAAGAGTAGAATGTTAAGGGAGTCAACTTTAATGACTTGAGGTGGCTATTGATAATAGCAAATAGAGTGGTACCGCGATGATTTCGTCTCTTAATAGTAGAGACGTTTTTTATTTATTAAAGGGGGATTTAAAAATGAATTTAACAATGATGTCAATTGCAATTGATTTTTCAAAAATGTGGAAGTGGATTCCTACATTTATTGATGGAACAATCGTAACAGTTGTTTTGTCATTACTAACAGTTATTTTAGGGTGTATTATAGGTTTGATTGCTATTATGATGAAACGTTCTCAATGGAAGGTTATTAATTTTATATCATATGCATATACACAAGTTGTACGTGGAACTCCATTGTTATTGCAATTGTATATTTGGTTATATGGTTTACCTATGATTGGTTTAACTTTACCGACTCTTCCATTTTTAGGTGATATTTATGGGAGTCGTGAATTTATAACAGCAGTTGTAGCCTTGGCTATTAACTCAGGTGCTTATGTTTGTGAGTTATTACGTGGAGGGCTTGAATCTATTGACCATGGACAAATGGAAGCAGGAAGATCTTTAGGACTTTCGAATTTAGAAACGATGAGATATATTATTATTCCACAAGCGATCCGTGTTGTTTTGCCAGGGTTATGTAATGAGTTTATTATGATGATTAAAGAGTCTTCAATCGTGAGTACAGTAGGGGTTTTTGATGTTATGTATACATCAAATATCGTTAAGGCATCAACTTATTCCGTATTTGAGCCTTTGATTATTATTGCAATTATATATTTTATATTGACAACACTTCTTACAAGTTTAATGTCAGTGATAGAAAGGAAGTTGAATGTATATGCTTAAAACAGTAAATCTTCATAAAAGTTTTGGAGGACTTGATGTATTAAAAGGAATTAATACTGAAATCCATACAGGTGAGGTGGTAGCTATTATTGGTCCCTCAGGATCAGGAAAATCAACATTTATTCGATGTTTAAATTTATTAGAAGAACCAACACAAGGTGAAGTGTATTTTAAAGACACAAAACTTTCAACAAAGAAAGATAAAAACTTTAATATTGATAAAGTGAGAGAGCATATAGGAATGGTATTTCAACACTTTAATCTCTTTCCACATAAAACAGTATTAGAAAATATTACATTAGCACCTATGAAAGTTAAAAACTTGTCATTAGATGAAGCTAATCAATTAGGAATAGAATTATTACAAAAAGTAGGATTACAAGATAAAAAAGATGCATATCCTTCTCAATTATCAGGAGGTCAAAAACAACGTGTTGCAATAGCAAGAGCATTAGCAATGAAACCTGAGGTGATGTTATTTGATGAACCAACAAGTGCACTTGATCCTGAAATGGTCAAAGAAGTTTTAAATGTTATTAAAGAATTAGCACAAAGTGGAATGACGATTGTTATTGTTACTCATGAAATGGGATTTGCAAAAGAAGTATCTACACGTGTTATGTTTATGGATGGAGGAGGAATTCTTGAAGAAGGAACTCCTGATCAAGTATTTAATCATCCACAAAATCAAAGAACAAAAGAATTTTTAAACAAAGTTATGTAAAGGAAGGTATAGAAAATGAAAAAGTTATTAAGTTTATTATTAGTGAGTGTTATGATATTGACATTAGTAGGATGTTAAAATAG
>CAJUJC010000126.1 GCA_910586805.1 uncultured Erysipelotrichales bacterium
CCCATAGGCCATATGACAATACGTCCTTTTTTATTTTTATATTGGATTTGAAATGTATTTTCAGCATATTTCTCCAAAAATATGCGTGTATCATTTTTCAATTGAAAATAAAGCCATTTTTGAAAAACAACAATATTTTCATCTTTGAAGAAATCATCCATGCTCTCACCTCTTAATCTCATTATACAAGATTACATATAAAATGAAAACATGAGAATAATGTTCTTCTTAAAATTTGACAAGTATATACATAAAAATTTGGGAATACTAATAACTGGTTATTTATTCGTAATATTCATTTATTTTTTTACAAACTTCAACCATGATTTCCAAAATAAACCACAATTTCACATTTTATTATCGATTTTTTATGTTATATTATAAATAACTTCATTCGTGAAAAAGGAGGGAAAAATGTCGATAATGAAAAAAATAATTATTTTTATTCTTATATTGGGTTGCATCTATGGATGTACTCCTACACCTCAACATAAAGAGGAATCATTTTCTTTAAATAAAAATCGTATACAAGTTAAACTGAATGATGATATTGATTATTTGTCTTATGTAGAGACAGATGATGATTTGAAAAATGAGATAAAATATAATGAAATTGATACTTCAAAAACAGGAACATATGAAATTCAATATACAAATCAAAAACAAAAGCAAACACTCATTGTTGATGTTGTACAAATGTATGAAAACTCTATCTTTAATCCCTTAGATATTAATCCTGAAGTTATTAAAAATCCTGAAGATATCACTTCATTGGTTAATAAAGTCTATCAAATTCCTGAAGGATGGGTACCTGATGATTTGGTAACAGTTGTTGATAGTCACCAACAATTAAGAAAAGAAGCTGCTGATGCATATGCACAATTTTATAATGCTGCTAAAGAAAAAGGAATTCAGTGCTTTGCTATATCAGGTTATCGCAAAGAAGAAACACAGAAACTTTACTGGACAAGACAAGTTGATATTCGTGGTATTGAATATGCTTCTTTATATAGTGCCTACCCAAATAGAAGTGAACACCAATTAGGACTTGCTATTGATGTTTCTTATAAAACAACTGGTGATCGTTTAAGTGAGTCTGTTGAAGACAGTGATATAGGAAAATTTATTGTAAGTGATGGTTATAAATATGGATTTATATTAAGATATCCAAAAGATAAAATTTCTACAACAAACTATGGATATGAACCTTGGCATATGCGTTATGTAGGAAAAGAACTTGCTACTATACTTCATGAACAAAATTTGACATTGGAAGAATATAAGGAGATGAACCATGAAAATTCTTAAATTAATTATTATTTCAATTTTACTTATGGCTTGTCAAAAAAATGATACTCCTGATCAAACCAAAAAACCAATTCAAGATAATATTCAAAAAGTATCGTTTGTGGCAGTAGGTGATAATATAATGCATCAACGCCTTATAGATGTTGCCAAGAAAGATAATGGTTATGATTTCTCAGCTTATTATCAAAACATTAAACCTTACATACGAGAAGCTGATATTTCTTTTGTGAATCAGGAAACAATTCTTGGTGGTAATAGTCATAAATATAGTGGCTATCCTGTTTTTAACACTCCTAGTGAAATGGCTGAAGCTTTATCACAAACTGGTTTTGATGTTGTTAATGGAGGAACAAATCATTGTTTAGATATTGGTCCTAGTGGTATTAAACATTCTATTGATGTTTTTAATAACTATCCTGATATGACATATATAGGTGTGTATAAAGAAAAAAGTGATAAAAAGAATATCCCTGTTATTGAAAAAAATGGGATTAAAATTGCGTTTTTATCTTATAATCAACTAATTAATTATGAGTCCCAACCACCAACTGATTATTTTAATCCATTTAATAAACAACAAATCAAAGAAGATGTTGAAGATGCTAAAAAAATCAGTGATGTTATTGTTGTTTCATGTCATTGGGGAAAAGAAAATTCTACAAAGATTTCTGAGTTTCAAAAAGAATATGCAAAATATCTTAATGATTTAGGTGTAGATGTTATTGTGGGTACACATACACATACTCTGCAAGAAGTAGAGTGGTTAAAAAACGATGAAGGTCATCAAACATTAGTTGCATATAGCTTAGGAAATTTTGTGAATGGAATGCTTGAAGTTGATTCTCAATTAGGTGGGATGTTATCATTAGATTTTGTTAAAAAGGAAGGAAAGATTTTTGTTGAAAACGTATCTCTTGTTCCTTTAATGAATCATTATCAATGCGATAATACAAGAAATATTATGGGTACAAGACATAGTTTTACTATTTATCGATTAAAAGATTACACTGATAATCTAGCTAAAGAACATGGTTTAAATGGTTATCAAGGAATCATAATTTCTAAAGAAGATATGATTAAAAAGGCAAAAACAAAAGTTTCAAAAGATATAAATTTAATTATCTAAAAAAGTGTAAAATAAAATGTGTAAATTGAAAGTATAGGATTCAACTTTACATATATTTTACACTTTTTATTTTTCTTCAAAATAGAGTTTGTATATAACTAATAACCTCAAAAAAAGATAGAAGTCATCTTCTACCTTTTCCTCATTTTAAATGAATGTATTGATAAATTCTTTAATCCATTATACTTCTTACAACAATTCATAAAATAAAGTCAAATCTTCTTCTATCATATCAATAGAATTTTGCCAAAATTTCTCACTTGTAATATCAATACCCACATTTTGACAAACATCCTCTAAACTCATTTTACCAGTTAAAGATAATAAATATTTATATATCTCACTAAAAGATTGTCCTTGTTTTTGATACATTCCATATAATCCTTTCGCAAGCAATAAACCAAAAGCATAAGGAAAGTTATAAAATGCATAATCAACTTCATAATAATGAGGTTTCCATGTCCACATATAAGGATGTAAATAATCATGATCCAATCCATCACCATATGCTTCTTTTTGTGCCTCTATCATCAATTCCTTTATATCTTCAACACTTAAAGGACCATCTTTTCTTTTTTCAATAAAGCGACTTTCAAATAGAAAACGTGAATAAATATCAACAATCACTTGAGCACAATCACATAATTCATTTTCTAAAATCATTAACTTTTCTGCTTTATTTGCTTTTTGAAGTGCTGCCTTTTTAATAATTGTTTCACAAAAGGTGGATGCAGTTTCAGCAATTGGCATAGGATAATCAGAATTAAATGCGGTTTGTTCATTTAAACAATACCCATGATACCCGTGACCCAACTCATGTCCCATTGTAATGACATCACTAAAATCATTTCCATAGTTTAATAAGAAACGACTTTGTTGAATGCAATGTAGATTTTGACAAAAGGCTCCTCCTACTTTACCATTTCTAGGATAAACATCTATCCATTCTTTTTCAATAGCCGTTTTTGCATAATTTCCTAAATCATTAGAAAATGTTAAAAACTGTTCTATAACATACTGATAACCTTCTTCATAAGAATATTCACTATTCACCTCAACAACAGGTGCATACATTTCATACCAAGGTAATCCATTTGTATAACCTAATTTCTTTGCTTTCGCTTGAAAATACTTTTCAAACATAGGTAATGCCTTCTTTATAGTATTTAATAAGGCATCTAATGTTTTTTGAGACATTCTTGAATCAATAAGTGTTCTTTGTAGAATGGAATCATAACCTCTCATCTCACTTATCGTTATAGCTTCACCCTTAATAGCATTTAAAGCACTTGCAATTCCTTGTTCTACATTTTTATAACTCTCAATTTCAGCTTCATATGCCTTTTTCCTTATATCTTTATTCTTAGAATAAGCCATATTCAAAACTTCAGTCAATGGATATTCTTTATTATCCATCACGACTTTCATCGAAGAAATCAATTGATCTTTATATTTTAACCAAGATGATGAGCCAGTTGTTTTCATCTTTGCAATAGCGACTTCTTCTAAAGAAGATAACATATATTTTTGTTGTTCTTGAATTTCTTTTAATACAAACTCATGTTCTTTAATATAATCATCATGAACGAATGATAAATCAAATTTTGAAATCCATTGTTGGATATGTGTATTTGTATCTGCAAAAGAAGCTAACATATTTTCTAATTTTGAAGCATATTGAATAGCTTTCATATCTTGGGTATTTGCATTCATAACCAAATGAGTATAACCAAATAATCTTTCTACAATATCTTGACATTCATTATCTAACTTTAAATATGCACTAAGATTTTTTTCATCATTCATCAAACTTGGGTATTGTTTCAAGTCATCTAATATTCTCTCTAATCTTTTTAAATCATTTTGATAATTGTAATCCTCAAAGGATACATATAAAT
>CAJUJC010000127.1 GCA_910586805.1 uncultured Erysipelotrichales bacterium
GTATAAACGTATGATTGACAAGCTTGTTGAAGATATTGAGGTTGAAGAAAGAGATATTTTATTATGTTGTACAGGTGGTATGACAACAAGTTTTTTTGCAGAAAAGATGAATAAGTATTGTCATTTAAATCAATTGCCTTATCATATTTTTGCAACAGCAGTATATAATTTGGATGATGTTTATAAAAATTATGATTTGATATTACTTGCACCTCAGTTAAGATATAAAATTATAGAACTGTCACCTAAATATAAGCCAACAATTTTACAAAGTATAGAACCTGTAACATTTGCGACATATGATTGTCAATCTTTGTTAGAACAAATAGAGAATTTTTATAAGGAGAAGTTTAATGACTGAAAAACAAAAAATGTTAAAAGGACATCTTTATCAACCTTATAGTGATGAATTGATAAAAGAAAGAGACTTTTGTAAGAAAGTTTTATATGAATACAATCTTTTAAAACCTGATGATAGAGAAAATAGAGAATATATTTTAAAAAGATTATTAGATTGTAAAGGTGAATTATGTATTGAACAGCCTTTTTATTGCAGTTATGGTTATAATATTCACATTGGGATGAATTTTTATAGTGATGTTCATTTGACAATATTAGACAAAGCTCCTGTTTATATTGGTGATAATGTTGTCTTAGGTCCAAATGTGAATATTTATACTTCTACTTATCCTTATAATGAAATAGAGAGATTAAAAGGCTTGGAATATGCAAAAGAAGTCGCAATTTATGATCATGTATGGATAGGTGGAAATGTAACAATTTTACCTGGTGTGAAGATCAATAGAGGAGCGATTATTGGAGCTGGCAGTGTGGTGGTGGATGATATACCACCTTATGTTATAGCAGCGGGCAATCCATGTAAGGTTATTCGTTCTATTACAAGTGATGATGTTAAGAAGAAATGGTAATAAAGGAGGGAAATATATGATTACATTTAAGAATTTTAAAGAAGATAATGATGATATTAAAGTTTTGGATGAAGCTGGCCCATTTCAAGTGATTGAATATTTAAGAGATTTAAGTGTTTCACCATACAATGCACAAAGAGCTTATTTTATTGATAAGATGAATATTCATAAGAAACAATTGGTATGTGATTTATCAAAAGGTGCTGTTGTTATTCAACCTGGAGCAATGCAGTGGATGGCAGGGAAAGTAGAAGCAACAACTGGAATAAAAGGTGTTGGTGATTTATTGTCTAAAAGTATTAGAGGTGCTGTTACCAAAGAATCAGCCATCAAACCTGAATATCAAGGAACAGGAACATTGGTTTTAGAACCAACATATAAGCATTTACTTTTAATTAATGTAGATGAATGGGGTGGTTCTATTGTATTGGATGATGGTTTATTTATGGCATGTGAAGCAAAAATGAAACATAAAACTGTTATGAGAGCAAACTTTTCATCAGCTATTGCTGGAGGGGAAGGATTGTTTAATCTTGGTATTCAAGGAAGTGGATATGTTTGTTTGGAATCTGTATGCCCTAAGGAAGAATTGATTGAAATAACACTAGATGATGATGTTGTAAAAATTGATGGAAACTTAGCAATTGCATGGTCAAGCAGTTTAGAATTTAAAGTTGAACGTAGTGGAAAGACACTAATTGGGTCAGCTGCTTCACAAGAAGGCTTAGTTAATACTTATAGAGGAACTGGAAAAGTTTTAATGGCACCAGTAGCAGGTATTGATTATATTGGTTTACATGAAATGGATAATACAAATGTATAAAAGAAAACCTGATGTTTTTTGAAGCATCAGGTTTTAAAATCTATTATTTTTTCTTAATATCACTAAAGTTGATTAATTCAATGTTATGTTCTTCAACAAATTCACGAAGTTCTTTAGACATGATCAATTCTAATTCTTTCATACGTGGTAAACCATAACTTGTCATATCATATAATCTTTGATCAATAAGTGCAGGATGGCACATAAACTCTAAGATTTCATCATCTACTTGAAATGCGTTTGTTACAAAGTCATAGTTTGCATCATCACCATACATACGATCATCACAACGTACATATTCATAAGTATCTAAAACTTGTTCTCTTTGACGCATTGGCAAATCATATTCTTTAGCTAAACGCTTTGCAACATCAATATGCCATGGCAATAAATGAACATGGTGATGTGAATCAATATGTGTTGGTTTATGTCCAGCGATTTCAATATATTTTTCCATTTGGGCTTTCCATTCAACATATAATTCTTCAGGATCAGCGTGAGGTTGATGATCAGGATAATCTTTTGGTCTGATAAAATTACCATTTTCATCAGTATAAGATTTCGCTCCATCAACTAATGGTCTACCAACAGTAAGTACAAAATGAATACCAACTCCTAAGTTAGGGTGATTTTTAGCTTCATTTAATGCCCACTCAGCAAAAGGCATATTCATCATACAAGTTGTAGAAGTCAAAATTCCTTCTTCATGTGCAAGAATAGTTCCGATGGTATTTCCATGTGTCATTCCGAAATCATCAGAATTCATAATTAATTTTTTAATCATTTATATTTTCCTCCCATATCTTTATTTCTATTATAAGACGAAAAAGAAAAAAGTGAAATCATTTTCATAATAAAAAATGATTTCTTTAAAAATTTAGTATATAATAGCCATATATGTATGAGAGGTAGAATGATGAGATTAGAAAAAATGAAACAATCAGATTATCCTATTTTAAGTGATTTATATCAAAATAAAGATGTTATGCAAATGATAACTGGTTATCCTTTAGAAGAAGAAACAATTCAACAAAAGTGGAAAGATATTATGTCTTGGAAAAAGGAATTTGGATATTATAAGGTGCTTGTTGATAATGAATGTGTTGGTATTGGATGTTTAAAGCCTCATCAAAACGATGTGGAAATTGGTTATATGTTATTTCCTAAGTATTGGAAACGTGGATATGGAACGAAAATATGTGAACAATTGGTTGAAATAGCTCAAATGATGGATGTTCAAAAAATGGTGGCATACATTGATCCATATAATCAAGCCTCTAAAAAAATATTAGAAAAACAAGGCTTTTTAAGTGTTTATATAAAAGGAGATACTGAGATTTTAGAAAGGAATATTGTATGAAGATAACTGGATATACAGGATTGTATGGTATTGTTGCTAATCCTATTAAACATTCATTTTCTCCAATGATGCATAATACTGCATTTAAAGAATTAAACATTAATGATGTTTATTTAGCATTTGAAGTTGAAGAAGATCAGTTAAAGGATTTTATAAGAAGTGTGAAGACTTTAAATATAAAAGGTTTTAATGTTTCTATGCCTTATAAATTAAAGATTATGGATTATTTAGATGATTTCACAAAAGAAGCAAAGTTATGTCAGGCGGTCAATACTGTTAAAAATGAAAATGGAAAATTAACAGGACATATTAGTGATGGTAAAGGATTTTATTTAGCATGCCTTGAAAAAAAATGGAATATTCAAGATAAAAAAATTGTGATACTTGGAGCTGGGGGAGCTTCTCAAGCAATTATTGTTGAGTTGGCATTACAAGGTGCTAAGGAAATTGTTGTTTATAATCGTAGCGATAAGCCTTTTATTAAGCATTTAAATGAGAAGTTGGATTGTCCTATTCTTTTAAAAACATTAGATGTAGAGAAATTAAAAGATGATTTGAAAGATACATATTTATTGATACAAACGACAAATGTTGGTATGAGTCCAAATATTGAAAAATGTTTAATACCTGATGAAAGTTTTTTGCCTGAAGGATTAAAAATTGCAGATATTATTTATAATCCAAAAGAAACAAAGTTATTAACACTTGCAAAGAATAAGGGGTTGGATTATATGAATGGAGAGGGTATGATTGTTTATCAGGGAGCAGTGTCTTTTGAATATTGGACTGGACAAAAGATGCCTATCAATAGTGTAAAAAGAGAATTAGGAATGGAGTGAGACTTATGAAAGAAATTGTTGTTGCATCTACAAATGAAGGAAAAATCAAAGAAATAAAAGCAATGTTGAATGAAATAGGTATTGAAGTTAAATCAATAAATGATGTATTTGATGAAGAGATTGATATTGAAGAAACTGGAAAGACATTTCAAGAGAATGCATTAATTAAAGCACAAACAATTTGTGATATGATTAAGAAACCAACTTTAGCTGATGATTCAGGTTTAGAGGTGAATGCATTGAATGGGGGGCCAGGTATTTATTCAGCTAGATTTATGGGGCATGATACAAGTTATGATGTAAAAAATCAATATATAATTGATGCAGTTAAAGGAAAAGATAGAGGTGCAAGATTTGTTTGTGCTATGGCTTTATGT
>CAJUJC010000128.1 GCA_910586805.1 uncultured Erysipelotrichales bacterium
GCTGTTGGCTGGTCTCCCATTGGAGAATATTGAGAAACAAGATCAAACTTTTCCATTTCTTACACCACCTTTATTTCAGTAATTCTTTAACTTTTAATAAACATTGATCTTCACTTTCATAACAAACTTTATATGCTGTTGCACTTAATAATAGTGTTGCATCATTTTTTTCATATATTCCATTAACTTTTAAATGATAATCTTTTTCAAATTCTTTTAATGCATTTTGTGTTTCTTTAGAGAAGTATCCATCTACCCTATCAACATTATAATTTAATATCTTTAAACATCTTTGCATATAAATCACTTGCGGGTCTACACTATCATATTGATAAGATTTTTTCATTTCATCCATAACATATGATGAAATATTTTCTTCTTTCACTTCATAATCAGGTTGAAATCCTTGTTTATGAATCCAATGACCTTGTGGAGTCATCCATTTACGTGTTGTTACTTTTAAAACTGAAGAATTTGATAAAACATATTGATCTTGAACAACACCCTTTCCAAATGATGTTTCTCCTATTGTTTTATATCCCAATAATTCAGTTAAAGCACCTATCATTACTTCTGATGAACTCGCACTTCCACTATTCATCAATATAAATCCTTTTTCAAAAGAGTATTTTTCACAATCTCTACTCTTATATTCTTGTGTTTTATTATTTTTATCTTGAGTTTTCATTACAACTTGACCTTCAGGTACGAAATAACTAACTAAATCTATAACTGATTCTAAATATCCACCACCATTATCTCTTAAATCAATACAAATTGTTTGAATATTTTGTTTTTTAAATTCTTTTAAAGCATTTTCAAATAATTCAACAGTTCCTTGTCCAAAAGTTGTTAATGTTATCAATCCAACTTTCTCATTTCCCATTGTTTGTATTTTATAACTTAAAGAACTTTCAACATCACCTCTAATGATATCAAGTTCTTTTTTTTCACCATTTCTCAAAACAGTTAAAGACACTTTTGAACCCTCTTCACCTAATACTTTTTCTTGTATTTGTGTTGAAGTGAAACCTTCAATTGTTGTTCCTTCAACATGAGTAATAATATCACCCTTCATCATTCCAGCTTGACTAGCAGGAGAAGTATCAAAAACATTTATAACCAATCCACCAGCAGGAACTGCTATATATTGAATACCAACACCTACAAAACGTCCTTCAATTGTTTGATTATATTCTTTTGAACCTTCATTTGTAAAATAACTTGTATACTGATCACCTAATGCTCCACTCATACCATAGAGCATACGTTGTTCTAAAGGTAAATCAGAATCAGTTAAATCATAAAATTTATCTTCTAAGATTTGTGCTGTTTCTTCATAAATCCCACTTTGAATTGAAGGTTTTACTAATTTTTTTCCAAAATAAATACCTGTTGCTCCTCCAATCATTAAACAAAGGATACAACATATTATATATATAGGTTCTTTTCTAATTTTCTTCTTTTTTTGTTTTTCAAATTCAAATTGTTCCATTATACTGCACCTCGTTGCTTATTTTACCACATATTCCATCAAATGAATACAACTCTTTTTATAAGAAAAAGAACTTATATACATGACATAAGTTCAAAACAATACTTTCTTTATCCTAGTGTCACATCTAAGATCATCATAATAACAAAACCTATTGCAAAACCTATTGTTGCAATATTAGAATGTTGACCTTGAGAGGCTTCAGGAATTAATTCTTCTATAACAACATATATCATTGCTCCACCAGCAAATGATAACAAGTATGGTAAAATAGGTAAAATATAATTTGATAACAATACTGTTATCAATGCAGCGATAGGTTCTACAATCCCTGACAGACTTCCATATAAAAAAGCTTGTTTTTTGCTTAATCCTTCACTTCTTAAAGGCATGGAAATAATAGCTCCTTCAGGGAAGTTTTGAATAGCAATTCCTATTGATAATGCAACAGCTCCCATTATAGATATATAACTATTTCCTGAAGCAAGACCAGCAAAAACAACACCAACAGCCATTCCTTCAGGAATATTATGTATAGTTACAGCAAGTATTAACATTGTTGACTTTTGAAGTGACGATGTCTTTCCCTCCGTTTTTTGATCTAAATGCATATGAGGAACATTGTGATCTAAAAACAATAAAAATCCCATACCAAGTAAAAAACCAATAGCAGCTGGAACAAATGCAAATGTTCCTAAATCCGTAGATATATCTAAAGATGGTATCAATAATGACCATACTGAAGCAGCAACCATAACTCCTGATGCAAAGCTTAATAATATTTTTTGTACCAAAGTATTCATTTTTTTTGACATAAAGAACACACAAGCTGAACCTAATGTTGTTCCAATAAAAGGAATCATAATTCCAATGATTATAGATAAATCCATAAACATTCCACCTTTCGCTATCATCCTACTATAACCTTGTGATTTAAGCAAAACATATGCTTTTATTTTTTAATAGATTATTGAAAAGATTATTGTTATACTTACTAAGAATAATATAAAAAGGAATGATTTTATGAAAAAACAAAATATATATTTATTAGAAAAAGGAAAAGAGTTTACTATTTTAACAATCGCAGTTGCAATCATTGCTTCAGCTGTTTATTTATTTCTCGTCCCTTCAAGAACATCAGTAAGTAGTATTTCAGGTTTAGGAATTATTATTTCACATTTTATAACTTTACCTCTATCAACGATTACTATGATTTTAAATATCGTTTTATTGATAATTGGTTTTATATTATGTGGCAAGGAATTTGGTGTTAAAACTTTATATACAAGTATTATGTTACCAGTTTTTATTGGAATTTATGAATTTATTTTACCTAACTATCAATCAATGACAAATAGTCAAGAGTTAGATGTTTTATGTTATATCTTAGTTGTAAGTATTGGGTTAAGTCTTTTATTTAATAGAAATGCTTCTTCAGGTGGTTTAGATATTGTTGCAATGGTTATGCATAAGTATTTACAAATAGATTTAGGGAAAGCTATGTCTATTTCAGGTATGTGTGTTGCTTTATCTTCTTTACTCATTTATGATTCTAAGTCTGTCATTTTAAGTCTTTTAGGGACTTATTTTAATGGTATTATTTTAGATAATTTTATTTTTGGACAAAAGTTAAAACGTAGAGTTTGTATTATCACTCAAAAAGAAGAACAATTAAGAGATTTTATTATTAATCATTTACATAGTGGAGCAACTTTCTATGAAGCTATTGGTGCTTATAATATGGAAAAACATAATGAGGTTATTACAATTGTTGATAGAAATGAATATCAAAAATTAATGAATTATATTCATACAAATGATCCTGATGCATTTGTAACTGTCTACACTGTATCAGATATGCGATATAAACCTAAAATATATTAAAAGAAGTAAAACTTTTTATTAAGCTTTACTTCTTATTCATTTGATATATATTTCTTTCTAAAGATACAAAGAAATGATTTTGAGAAGATTGATCGTATTTCATAAGATAAAAACACAAGACAAGACCACCAATAACTGCAACAAGCATATCTGTTATAGAGTCATGTACACCTGTTGTATAATGTCGAATAGCATCATTGTTGAAAAAGACAAGTAAAGCATATTCATAAAATTCCCAAAACAAAGCAATCATGGCATTGCCTGCATTAATAAATAAAAACATAAGACTTTTTCTATGATCATTTCTTAAATAATACTTATAAATAATGTAAATAACTTCACTTATAATCACTCCACTAGCACAATGAGTAACTTTATCAAAATAAGGTGTTGAATAACCATTTAAACAACTTCCTATCAAACTTGAAAAGTATACAAAAACAATGTTTAAAATATAAACCTCATATGGAACTTTTATTTTTAATAACTTGACTATACAAGGGATAATAAATGGTGTCAATCCAGCAACAGCTGTCATACCTATTAAATATTGACTATTGATATTTTGATAAAAAGCATAACCTAAAGTTATTATATAAACAGCAATACATAGATAATATATTTTTTTCATCATTGACAATTGATTAAACAAATCTCAATCTTCTCCTCTCTATCTTTTCATTCAATGAAGAGTTTTTTCATCACTTCATCTCACTTAAATTTACACTCAACTCTATTATACCCACCCAACTTATGCAATCAATAAGAATTTTATTTATTTAAAAACTTTTCCGTTTTTCAGCTTCTTTAAGATTAATTTTTGGTTCTTTTTAATAAATCTAAATTCTTTATAGATAAGAAAAAGACTTCAAAGAGTCTTTTCCTGGCTCTATACTAAAACTGGAGGGGAAATTATATTTCAAAACTTTTTCTTCCAGTT
>CAJUJC010000129.1 GCA_910586805.1 uncultured Erysipelotrichales bacterium
CTTCAATAAAAACAATTTTAATTATTTCACCTGTCTACTTGGCAGGGGCGGTTCAGACTCCTTACCTTTTTGCATTGATACAATGCTTACCGATTTACGAATAGATTATAACATTCAACCTACTCATTTTCAAGTATAAACATAATATTCAATTCTATTCCATATATTAACTATTGTGATATTAAAATTTACTTAAATATCTTCATAAATATACTCTTTGACAAAACCTATACACTACCTCATCAATCTCATAATGATCTTTATAATAAACTGGTGAATTTACATTGAGTTCCATAATTATGATTTCATTTCTAATTATAATTTTTATTTATTACTTTTAGATATTTTTACAAATAAATATATTCCAATAATTAAACTAACAATTGCCAGTAAAATACTAAATATCATTCCCCATATAAATGAGCTGTTAATAACACAACTAACACCCACAAAAAATAAATAAACATAATATTGTTACTATTCCATATCTTATCATTTTAGGCACTTTAGGATTATTAGTTAAATCTGCAATAAATGGCTCCATACACTCATCTCACTTTTAAATTTCAACTTATTAGTTATTTTAAAAATAACTATTTATGATATGTTTCATTTTTCATAATTTTAAAAGCACGATAAATTTGTTCTATAAGAATCAATCTCATTAACTGATGAGGAAATGTCATAGGAGAAAAACTTAAACGAAAATCAGCACGTTGTAATACTTCCTCACCGTGCCCTAAAGATCCACCAATCACAAAATCAATTGTACTTTTTCCATTAATCATACATTGTTCTAAATGTTTAGAAAATGCAATAGAATCTAATTCCTTACCCCCAACATCTAACAATATAACATAATCATCCTGTTTAATCTTATCTAAAATCTTTCTTCCCTCTTTAACTTTCACCATCACTTCTTGAGCAAGTGATGCCTTATCTGGTATTCTTTCATCAGTTACTTCAATAATCTCAATATTTGTATAACCAGAAATCCTTTTTTGATATTCCTTTATTCCTGCAACAAGATATTTTTCTTTTAACTTTCCCACAACAATTAATCTTATTTTCATAGCTCACCTAAAACTCATAATCAATACATGCTCTTAAATCTCTTAAAGGTGTTATAAAATTCCCAAAACGAACATGGATTTCATTTTCTTGATATATATTTAATGCTTCTATTGACTCAAAATCAAAAATAAGAGAAAAATCATAATTATGAATAGGTGCATCTTGACTATTCAAAACAATATCAAATGCTTTAATCTCTTTGATTTCTTTTAATTCTTGTGCTTTTTGTAAAATATGTTTTAAGTTCTCTTCTTTATTTTCTTCTTTTAATTTAAACATACAAATGTGTCTAATCATTTCTTAATCCTCCTGATACAACATCTACTTGACTTGCAACCTTAATATTTTTTATTTTTATATTTTGTTCTTCAAAAACTTTTATATACGTTTCTAATGCCTTTTCTTTTGTATTGGCTTCTTGTGATAAATGAGCTAACACAATTTCTTTTGTATTTTCTCCACTCACTTCACACATTAATCTTGCACTATATTCATTATTCAAATGTCCTTTATCATTTAAAATACGATTTTTTAAAAACATAGGACGTTTTGTAGCCATTAACATCTCTATATCATGATTACTTTCAATAATATAATAGTTGAGATTTTGCATATATTTTTTATTCTTTTGTGATACATAACCAGTATCTGTCATATATAATAATGTTTCTTTTGTTGAAATAACAAAACCTATAGGATCACTTGCATCATGAGATATTTTTAAAGTCAAAACATCAAAAATACCAAATTGTCTATGTTCATATGGCATTAATGTATGATACTCATCTAAATCTTCAATATTTTTCTTTGCGGTGAAAACTCTATCTTTACCAAATATGTGTATATTCTTATTATGGTCATAATGATCGTGTGTTAAAAAAACATATGTAATATCTTCTTCACAAAAACCCAAGTTTTGAAGTTTAAACAAGAGTTGTTTTCTTGTAATTCCACAATCAATCAATATTCCATAACCATCCTCATAAATAAAAGTTGCGTTCCCTTTAGAACCACTTGCTAAAACATGATATTCCATAAAATTTACCTCTCTTTCCTTATTATACAAAGTCATTTCAAAAAATCAAGAAACAACAATTTTAATCTTTTGAAAAAAATTATCCATATCATTTTTTTTGTGTTAAAATAATAGTGTATAGAAAAGGGGGATTTATTATGCCTAAGATTATTACTATTGCTAGAGAGTATGGATCTGGTGGACGTTTAATTGCACAACGTGTTGCTGAAAAGCTACAACTTGTTTATTATGATAATGAGGTTATTGATTTAGCAGCAAAGGAATTAGGATTTGATATTGATACTATACGTAAAGCTGCTGAAGAAAAAACTTCTAGTTTTATGTATACAATGTCATCCTCAGCATTTACATTACCTTTAAATGATCAGGTTTTTACAACACAATCTAAAATTATTAGACACCTTGCAAAATATGATTCATGTATTATTGTTAATGGGTGTGCTGATTATGTATTGGAAGATTATGATGATGTTTTAACAGTGTTTATTCATGCACCTTTAGAATCACGTATTAAACGTGTCGAAGAAGAATATAAAGAAGAACATGATAATGTCAAGAAATTTGTTATGAAGAAAGATAAAGGAAGAAGTAATTATTATAATTACTATACAACTAAAAAATGGGGTCAATTAAAGAATTTTGATTTAACATTAAATAGTGATTTAGGAATCGAACAGGTTGCTGATACGATTGTTAAGTTCTATTTGGAAGGAAACTTTTAATGGAAGAAAATAAAATGGGCATTATGCCCGTTAACAAACTTTTGATTACAATGTCACTTCCAATGATTATTTCAATGTTAGTACAGGCAATGTATAACATTGTAGATAGTATCTTTGTTGCTCAGATAAGTGAAAATGCTTTAACTGCAGTTTCTCTTGCTTTTCCACTTCAAAACTTGATGATCGCTTTTGCAGGAGGAACTTCAGTTGGGGTTAATGCATTATTATCACGTAGTTTAGGAGAAAAGAACCAAAGTCATGTTAATAAGACTGCAATCAATTCTATTTTTATATTTTTGATTACATCTCTTGTTTTTATGATTGGTGGTTTTTCTTTATCTCATTTTTTCTTTAGTGTTCAAACAACAAATCAAGAAATTGTTACTGCGGGAACACAGTATTCTATGATTGTCGTAGGATGTTCATTTGGACTTTTCTTTCAATTTCTGTTTGAAAGACTATTACAGGCAACAGGAAGAACATTACATACAATGATAACTCAAGGATTAGGAGCTATCATTAATATTATATTAGATCCTATTTTTATCTTTGGTATGTTTGGTTTACCAAAGATGGGGATAGCTGGAGCTGCACTTGCAACTGTTATTGGACAAATCATTGCTTGTTTATTAGCGCTTTTCTTTAATCTTAAATTTAATCATGATATTCAATTTCAATTAAAAGGTTATAAACCTAATAATCAAATTATCAAACAAATTTATTCAGTAGGTATTCCATCTATCATTATGCAATCTATCGGAAGTATTATGACATTTGGAATGAACACAATTTTAATTACATTCTCAACAACTGCAACTGCAGTCTTTGGCGTTTACTTTAAACTACAAAGTTTTGTATTTATGCCTGTGTTTGGTTTAAACAATGGTATGATTCCTATTATTGCCTATAATTTAGGTGCAAAACAAAAAGAAAGAATGCTTAAAACAATTAGACTTGCTATGATATATGCAACAGGTATGATGATTTGTGGATTAATTGCCTTTGAATGTATACCTGCTACATTGTTAGGTTTCTTTAATGCATCACCTGATTTAATGAAAATAGGTATTCCAGCACTAAGAATTATTGCAATTCATTTTATCTTTGCAGGATATGATATTGTATGTAGTGCATTATTCCAAGCTGTTGGTAAGGGAACATATAGTTTAATAACTTCATTAATTCGTCAATTAGTTGTTTTATTACCTTGTGCATTCGTGTTATCTTTATTTGGAAATATTGACCTCATTTGGTTATCATTCCCAATTGCTGAAATATCTTCAGCAATAACATCAACATTTTTATTTAAAAGAGTTATAAAAAAACTAGACTTTACACAAAATGAACCAGTTTAAGCTGATTCGTTTTTTTAATGAATTTTATTACTCATTATCATATAAACACTACTCCTCTTTTCAACAATCAAAAAATATATAACTATTTTATACTTTTCATACAATAAACGATAAAAATGTCTTGCTT
>CAJUJC010000130.1 GCA_910586805.1 uncultured Erysipelotrichales bacterium
TTAAATGAATATAAGAGATCTTATTAGTGCTTTTTCGTTTTACGCTTACGAAAAAACCTCATTTGAGGTTTGTAACAACGTATTTTTGATAATAACGATTGGTTAAACAATCTACAAAAAATAATAATTTATATTTTCCAGTAATTTCATTGTTGTGTTCCCCTAAGCCAACAACAAGTGAAAAAGATTCAGAAAACTTGACATGTATATTTTGAGTAATCAATACATTTTTAGCAAGAGAAACAATAGCAGGAACTGTAATACCTTTTTCCATTAATAGAGTTCCTTCTAATGAAATAAAAATACATAAATCATTTGAACGTATTTCTTTGACTATTTCCATTTGATGCTCTTTTCTAGGAAAAAATTCTACATACTTACCAGTTGTTAATAAAGCTCTTTGTAGCATACATGCAATATCTCCAGGAATATGAGTAGCAAAAATGAATATTCTAGAGGCTTGATTAATCATATGACATAATTGATCGATTTGTTTATTTAATTGATCTTCATCAATAGTTGATAAACCATTAGAAATCTCATCATAAAAATTTTTGAATTCTAATGTTTGTAATGCATGGGTATCAATAATCATTTCATCAAGCTCATCTTTTACTCCTAAACAATCTGCCTTAAAATCATTGAAAGTAAGATAACCTGTTCTTTGAGAAAAACGACTTATACTTGCTGGAGATGTATAACATATGTCTGCAAAATTTTGTAAATTTGTTTTTTTAGTAACTTGATTAATATTTTTTAATAAACATCTTGCAATAGCAACATCAGCGTCATCATTAAAAGGTGAGCTATTGACAATCTGTTGTAATTTATAAATAAAACCAGCCATTTTAAAAATACCCCTTCTTTTATATCCTTTTTAATATAATAACATTATTTTTCAAAAAATGAAACCATTTTCATAAACTGAAAGCGTTTACCAAAATAAAAAGAGCTATCTATTTTTGAGATTGTAAATTTTTTAGTTAAAAGTTACAATCAACTTGTAACGTAAGGGATTAAAAAACCACTATCAAACAATCGCTTACAAAACAATAAAGGAAAGGATGAATAAACATGAAAAAGAAAAGAATTTTTCCCGCATTAATGGCAACTGCTATGGCATTATGTTTAGGAGTGAATCCAGTACGTGCGGAAGAACCAGAAGGGCCATATATAGCTAACCCTTCATTTGAAAAAGAAATTGACAAAAATGAAAATCAGATGTACAAAGCTGAAAGAACCGATGAAGAAGCTTATGATGGTAAGTATTCAATTAAAGTTGGTATGGAAAAACCAACTGAGGAATCAAAAGTTCCTTTATGGCTTTACACACAAGGAAAGGGTAGTGTTAATGTTGTTATTCACAATGTGAAACCAAATACAACTTATGAAGTAAAAACACACTATAAAAAAGCATCAGCAGTTAAAATGTCAACAGGTGTTGTGGATATAGAGGGAAAACATACAACTAATCCATGGCAACTTGCTTCAAGTATTAAAACAAGTAATGGTAACGCAGATTTAGATAATCAATGGAAAGAACATACACATACAATTACAACTGGTCCAAGAACAAATGAAATTTATGCATTTGCATACACTGAATGGACAGGTAAGGAAGATGGAGCAGGATTATTCTATGTCGATGGTTTTGAAGTTAAAGAAGTAGCAGAAAAAGAAATAGATGAGACGACATCAATAGAATATGTTACTCCTGAATCAGGAGAGTTTCCAATCACTGTTCCAGCTATTCAATCATTTGAAAAAGCAGATGGAAGCTTTACTTTATCTCCAAAATATCAACAATTTTCAACTGATGAGTTCAGTAAAGCAAAAACTGAATATTTAGCTGAAAGCATGGTTAAAAAGGGAATTATTGAGGATTATAAAATCAATATAATTAAAGATGTAAAAGACGGTAAAGGGATTGTTGTTGTTAAACAACCAATTCAATTTGATTTACCTGCAAATGTAAAAGAAAGTAAGATCGATGCATATCAAATTGATATTACTGAAGATAGAGTTGTTGTTTATTCAGACTATATTGAAGGTATCCAAAATGGAACAATGACTTTATTGCAAGCATTCACTCAAAGAAAAGTCATTCCTACAGGAACTGTAGAGGATTATACTGATCAAGTGATTAGAGGTTTACAAGTCGATAGTGGTAGAAGATATTATTCAATTGATTGGTTAAAAAATGAAATTGAGCAAATGGCTTATTATAAACAAAATAAGTTGCAATTGCGTTTAAAAGATAACGAAGGTATTCGTTATGATTCAAAAGTCGCAGCAGCTATGAAAGATGATAAAGGTGGTTTCTGGACTCAAAAAGAAATTACTGAATTAGTAAATTATGCAAGAAAGTTTGATATTGAAGTTATTCCTGAAATTGATTTCCCAGGTCATGCTGAACAAGACGCATTCTATTATAAAGATTGGGGATTGGGAGGATCTACAAAAGCTTTAGATTTCTCTAAAGAAGAAGTAAGAAAATACATGATTGACGTATACAAAGAAGCAGTAAAATTCTTTGATGCTAAAACTATTCATATTGGTGGAGATGAATTCTTCCAAGCTGGATATACTAGTGAAGGTAGAAATATTTTAACAGCATGGGCTAAAGATGTTACAGGAAATGATACTGCAACTGATTATGATGCATTAAAATTATTCTTTAATCAAGCATCAGAAGCATTAAAAAAGGAATACCCTGGAATAAATGTCATTGTATGGAATGATAACATGAAGGATTTAGGAGGGGTTGTACCTTTAAATAAGGATATTATTGTAGATTTCTGGGCTGGTGGAATTTATGGTTCAATCATCGCTTCAAATACAGCAAACGCTGGATATCAAATCATGTCTAGTTCATCATCTAACTACCATGACTTATGGCCACAACAAAATCAAAATAAGTTAGATAGACCTGCACCTAAAAACTTATATAATAACTTTAATCGTTATTTATATTCAAAATCTGCATTTAACTATCCATTCTATAATGTTGATGAAACTTTAACTCAAAATTTAGAAAAGTCTTTAGGACAAATGTTCCCAATTTGGGATGATGCACATGGATATGTTCCAGAATATATTTTATCAAGAACATTATTCCCTCGTTATGGAGGATTCGCATTAAAAACATGGGGAGCTGATTTTGCAAAAGATATGACATATGAAGAATTTGAAAGAGCATTATTTGCAATTGGTTCACCAAGAAATGATTTATTTACACAATCAAAGATTAATTACAACAAATCAGATTTAGATGCTGTTATTTCTACAGTAGAAGAATCATTAAAAACATACAAATCAATAGACAATAATGTAAAAGAACTTCAATCATTATTAGCAAGTGTTAAAGATGATGCAAGTAAATACTGCAAAGAAGGATTCTATACAGATATTATCAATGAAATTATCTACAAATATGAAAATCTAGACTATGTAGCAAATACAGGAAAAGTTACAGTAGAATATGTAGATAAAGATGGTAAAGAATTAAGTGAAGCAATTGTTATTACTGGAGAAGAAGGAACAGAATATACAACTGAAGCTAAGGAAATAAATGGATATGAATTAGTGGCAACACCTGAAAATGCAAGTGGAAGAATTGAAAAAGGTGAACAAAAGGTTAGCTATGTGTATGAAAAAGAAGTTGAAATAGAGATACCAGACGATTCAAAGGATCCAACTAACCCAGATACTCCTAAAGATCCAACAAAACCAGTAACTCCTGAAACTCCAGATAAAACAAAAACTGGAGATAGTACATCAATTGTTGTCCCAGTATTATTAGGAACAACTGCATTAGCAGGTATTCTATACGTTATTCGTTCTAAGAAAAAAGAAGTTAATGACTAAAAATACTTAAGATATAAAGTCAACTCGATAATGTAGAGTTGGCTTTTTTTATAAAACATTTATATAAATGCGAAAATAATCTTTTTATTTTTATGAGTAATATTAAGAGATACTAACTATTTAGTATTTTTTGTATAGTGAGATAATATTGAGAAAAAATTGAGATAAATGTGAGACAATTATATATTGACTTTATGTTATAATTTGTTTGTCTAATGAATAAATTATATAGTATTGCTTTTAGCAATGTTTTGTGCTATAATACTTTTGTCATATTTCCTTCATTAAATATAAAAAATATTTATAGGAGGGAAAAATAGAAATGTACTTAAATATTTTAAAACAGGATTTAACTTTAAAGGACTACT
>CAJUJC010000131.1 GCA_910586805.1 uncultured Erysipelotrichales bacterium
GCATTGCTCCTAAGGCATTCATCGCATCTTCTGGGTTTGAAGTTGCTGGATAAACTGCATTCATACCAATCATACAAGCCACTTTTAAATCAGGATTGATTTCATGAGCTGCTTTCACTGCTAACGCAGAAGCAACTAACTCATGATGTGCTGATAAATACATTAAATATTCAGCATCATCTCCTTCATTCAATAAAATAGCTCCTTCTTGAATTAAGTTATGTTGAGAAACATCAGCCTGATTATTAATTTCATTAAAAGTCATCCAATATTTTACTTTATGTTGATATCTTTCAAAACATACTTTCGCAAACTTAACAAACATGTCAATTGCTTCTCTATTTCTAAAACCACCATATTCCTTAGCCAAAGCCCAAGGCATTTCAAAATGTGATAATGTAATGACTGGTTCAATACCATATTTATGACATTCATCAAATAAGTCATCATAGAATTTTAATCCAGCTTCATTTGGTTCATTTTCATCTCCTCTTGGAAAAATTCTTGTCCAAGCAATAGATGTTCTAAATGCTTTAAATCCCATTTCAGCCATTAAAGCAATATCTTCTTTATAACGATGATAAAAATCTACACCTACATGATTAGGATAATCTTCTCCTTCAATAATACCATCAGTCAAACGTCTAGGAGATCCTGTCACATTATCTCCAGCAGTTTCCACATCTGTACAACTGATTCCCTTTCCATCTTCATTCCATGCACCTTCACATTGATGGGCAGCAACAGCTCCACCCCATAAAAAATCTTCTCTAAAGACCATTTGTATATACCTCCATTTCTCATATTTATTATACAACGAAAATAACCATATAAAAAGAAAAAGAATTTATAAATGATATCTTATGTCTTTTTTTATTCTTAATAACCATTTTCTCTCCCTACTAGGATATTGTCCATTGTGAATACATTTTACAAAATCCCTCAGTGCTTCATGTTCAGTCTTTATCTTTTTATACAACTATTGACATCCTAAAGCTTCAAAATCTTTCATCATCCCCTTCTTATGACTTTATTTTATCAATTGGTATATCAAGGTTCAAAGATAATCATATTGACATTATAAAATTATCGCATTATGATAGTATCTACGAGGTAAAAATATGAATGACTATTTAATTAAAGGACATATAACAAAATCATTATTATTATTTTCAATACCTATGATTTTAGGGAATTTACTACAACAATTATATAATATTGCTGATACTTTTATTGTTGGACAATATATTGGATCTCATGCCTTAGCTGCAGTTGGTTCTTCTTTTACATTAATGACTTTTCTCACTTCCATTATTTTAGGATTATGTATGGGAAGTGGTATTCTTTTTTCTATGTTATATGGTGCACATAAAGAAGATCAAATGAAAACATCTTTCTTTGTTTCTTTTGTAGGAATTGGAATATTAACAATTATTTTAGAAATAATTTGTTTTATTTTTATACATCCTATTCTTTCTTTCCTTCATATCCCTTCAGATATTTATAAAGATACTTATGATTATACAATGATTATTTTTATAGGTTTATTTTTTACATTTTTATACAATTACTTTTCTTCTATATTAAGAGCCTTAGGAGATTCCAAAACACCTCTTCTTTTTTTAGCTATCGCAACAATTATAAATATAATTTTAGATATTTATTTTATTGTCAGTTTAAATATGAGTGTATCAGGAGCTGCTCTAGCAACAATTATTGCTCAAGGTATAAGTGCATTTGGTTTAATGATTTATGTATTTATCACTCAAAAACGAATATTACCAACAAGAAAACATTGTTATTATGACAAAGATATATTCAAAAAAATAAAAGATTATTCTTTATTAACTTGTGTTCAACAATCTGTCATGAATTTTGGTATTTTAATGATTCAAGGTTTAGTGAATAGTTTTGGTGTGATTACAATGTCAGCTTTCGCTGCAGCAGTTAAGATTGATTCTTTCGCATATATGCCTGTACAAGATTTTGGTAATGCTTTTTCTACGTTTATTGCTCAAAATAAAGGGGCTAATCAAGAAGAAAGAATTCAACAAGGTTTAAAGTCAGCTATCATTATATCTTCTTTATTTTGTTTGTTCATTTCTTTTATTGTCTTTACATTTGCAAAACAACTCATGCTTATCTTTATCAAACCACAAGAAGTCGTAATCATTATGCAGGGTATTGAGTATTTACGAATTGAAGGAATTTGTTATATGGGAATAGGGTGTCTGTTTCTTCTATATGGATATTATCGTGGTGTTGGTAAACCAGGCATTTCTGTTGTTTTAACAATTATTTCCTTAGGGACACGTGTGGTTTTAGCTTATATGCTAGCACCAATATTTGGCACTTATGCTATATGGTGGGCTATTCCTATTGGTTGGTTTTTAGCAGATATTACAGGAATTATTTATGGAATAAGAAAAGAAAAATGGAGTATTCACTAACTCCATTTTTTAAATACTTTTTATTAATTTGACAAATAATTGACAAACGTCTTCTATTGTTTGGTTGACATCTACTTCAAATATATAATCAACTTTATCTTTATTTTCGTATTCTTTTCTATTTTTAATATTTTGAATACGCTCTTTGACTTTTTCTAAATGATCACCACGATGAATCATACGTTTTTCTAATTCTTCAATAGGGGTATATACAAAAATAGTAATTACCTCAATATCTAAATTTAATTCTTTAAATAATTTTTTAAAGCTTTCAGCACCCTCATAAGTAATCACCATAAATGCACATTGACTATTCACATAAGCATGATCTAAATCTTTTTGAGCTGTTCCATAAAGATTTCCTGAATATTCATCAACCTCAATCATTGGAATCTTTTCAAATTCTTCTCTTGTTACAAAATGATAATCCTTACCATTGACTTCTCCAATTCTAGGAATACGTGTTGTTGTAGAAATAATTTCTCCATATCCTGTTTCTTTTCTTGCATAACTCACATATGTTGATTTTCCTGAACCTGATGGTCCAATAATACAAAATAATTTTTTACTCATAATCTTCTCCTTATGATAGATGATATATACTTCTATGTTACACAGTTTCCCTCTATCCGTCAATATCAACTCAACCAGCCTGTTTATATTCATTATTGAATTATAAGTCTTTATCAATGTTCACAATCTTTATCAATACCAAATTCTGTTGGCAAAAATCTTGGACATACATTTTCTGAAGATGTGACAACACTTGCTGCTAATTTCGTTCCAATCTCTGTTGCTTCTTCTAAACTCTTTCCATAAGTCAAACCAATTGTTAAACCAGAACAAAATGCATCTCCTGCTCCTGTTGTATCTATAACATGAACCTTTCTTGCTGGACAAATTCCTGAATGTCCCTGACTATCAGCATAGACACTTCCTTTACCTCCCATTGTCACAACCATAGATTTCATTTTACTTGCAAGAACTTTCTCTTGAATGATTTGCACTAATTCTTTAGGTTGCATTTTTGAATAATCTTCAGCGAAAAACTGTCCTGCTTCAATTTCATTACATACCAAACAATCAAATTCTTTCAAAAAATCTCTTCTTTCAACAGCAATAGCCATATTTGAAATCACTGCAAAAATTTTCTTATTATACTTTCTTGCATATTCAAAAGCTTTTTTTACAATAACAACATCAATATCAGCTTCTAATACAATAGAATCACAATCTTTAAAAATCTCATCACCTTTTTCATTCAATAAATCTAAAATAGGTAATAAGTTAGGTCTTTGAGAAATTGAACCAGCTAAATCTCCTTTTTCATCAAAAACAGCTAACCATGTTCCCATTCCTTCTGGTATTTTTTGAATATATTTCGTATTTACTTTATGATTATTTAACTTTCTAATAACTTCTTCACCTAGTGCACTATCATCAACAATAGATACAAATGTTGGTCTTAATTCAATATTTGCAATATCCTCTACAACATTTCGACTTACACCGCCATGTATGTACTTAATAAATCCTGAATTTCTTCCATCAGGAATATAGTTTGTATGTGGAAATCCTTTAATATCCACAAATATAGCTCCAATAACAACAATACCCATAAAATCTCCCTCTTTCGACAACTTTATTATAAACAAGAAAAAAGAACTTGTAAATTCCATAAATGATTTTAAGTTTTAAATTATTTATTCCAACAAGCATAAAAAAGGGACAAAATAAATTTTGTCCACTGGGTGATTAATCATCTTTGATG
>CAJUJC010000132.1 GCA_910586805.1 uncultured Erysipelotrichales bacterium
CTCCCATATCAGCGTTTAATTATTTACGCTGTCTACTGGGAGGTTATCATATCAATTTGATATTGACTTCTATTTTTTGTTTTTTAATAATATAGATTAATTACATTATATATGTGATAAGAATGAAAAATATAAAATGAATATATGAAATTTACAAATAAAGTTTTTGTATTTAACCTTGTCATTTGGGTAACTTATCTCAATAAACTTGATTTTAAAATTATTTTATTAAATAATAGACATGAGGAAGTGGTAATATTGAAGATAAAAATAATCAAAAAAGATAATATCAAGGAAACTGAAGTTCATATTTATCACAATATAGATCTTGATATGGAAACAAAAGAGTTATTAAATTATTTAAAACAAAATTCAGATAGAGTATTAGCCTATCAAGACAAACAAACATGTTGTATTTATATTAAGGATATTTATTATATTGAAAGTGTTGATGAAAAAACTTTTTTATACTTGGATAAAGATATTTATTTATCAAAAGAAAAATTATATGAATGGGAAGAAAGATTGAAAGAAACATCTTTTATAAGAATCAGTAAAAGTACAATTTTAAATATTCGCTATTTAAAATCAGTTAAAGTCTTATTTGGTGGTAGAATGGAAGCAACATTAATCAATAATGAACATTTAATTATTAATCGTCATTATTTACCAGCATTTAAAAAGAAATTTGGATTATAGAGGTGATGATATGAAAAATAAACTAATACAAATGGTTTTAATAGATTGTATCTCTTATACAGTTTTATCTTTAATTATGTCATCATTAGCTCTCACTACTAACTTTGTTTTTCAAACAAATACAAATATTACACAGTTTGATAATCTTTCCTTATTCATTGTCACATCTATCATTTCTATTTTTATTACATTAACATCTTTTATAAAAATAGAATCATATTTTATAGAGAATTTAGTTATTATTGTAGAAGTCTTTTTGGTTGTTTATGGTGTTGGAGGAGGAATATTTCATTGGTTCCCTTTTCAATTGTTTTATATCATTGAAGCTGGTTTTATTGCTTTAATTGTCTTTTTTATAACAAGAATAGTAATAGAGATGAATTATAGAATGATTGCTTTAAAAATTAATCAAAAACTGGAGGTACTACAAAATGAATATGATAGAGATTAAAAATTTAAAAAAATCTTATGGACATATTGAAGCAGTAAAAGGAATTAGTTTTGAGGTAGGCGAAGGGCAATTATTTGCTTTTTTAGGATGTAATGGAGCAGGAAAAAGTACAACAATTGATATGCTTTGTACATTCTTAAAGCCTGATGGAGGTCATGTTAAGATAGGTGATTATATATTGGGGAAAGAAAATGAACATATTAAACAACTTATTGGAATTGTTTTTCAAGATCATTTATTAGATGATTTATTAACAGTTGAAGAGAATTTAATAACACGTTCATCTTTATATTTTCACAAAAAAGATAAATTGAAAGATATTGTATATAGTATTATGAAAGAAATGGGAATAGAAAATATTAAAGATAGATTATATGGAACTTTATCTGGTGGACAAAAAAGGCGTTGCGATATAGCACGAGCACTTATTCATCAACCACGTATTCTTTTTTTAGATGAACCAACAACAGGACTTGATCCACAAACAAGAAATGAAGTATGGAAGACAATCACTCAGCTTCAAAAGAAAAATAATATGACAATCTTTTTAACAACACATTATATGGAAGAAGCTATGAATGCTGATTATGTTGTTGTTATGGATGAAGGGAAGATTGTTGCAAAAGGGACACCCTTACAGTTGCGAAAACAATATACCAAAGATAAATTAAAACTTATTCCTAAAGATAAAACGTTTGTAGAAAAATTAAAAGAAACATATATTTATCAATATGATGGTAGGGAAGTAACCGTTATGTTAGAAAATACATTTGAAGCATTACCTCTTTTAAACAAATATATTAATGAAATAGAGGATTTTGAGGTTATAAGAGGAAATATGGATGATGCTTTTATTGAAATTACTGGAAAGGAATTAGAAGTATGATTTTATTTTCATTAAGAGTTTTAAAACTTTATTTTAGAGATAAAACAGCAGTATTTTTCTCTTTGTTGTCATCGTTTATTATTATAGGTTTATATATCTTATTTTTAGGAGATACATTTACAAACAGTTTTCCTCAAATAGAAAATATAAAATTAATGATGGATCAATGGGTTATGGCAGGATTACTAGCAACATCATCAGTTTCTACCACTATTGCAGCTTTTAGTATTATGGTTAATGATACAGCTATGAACTTATCAAAAGATTTTTATTGTACACCTGTTAAAAAAAGAAATTTAGTAGGTGGATATTTCATCGCTGCTTTCATTATTGGCTTAAGTTTGTCTTTAGTAACATTGTTATTTGCACAAATTTATATTTTGATAAATGGAGGGTCATTGTTTACATTTTATACTTATTTAAAAATCATATTAATATTAGTTGTTGTTGTATTTATGAATGCAAGTATGATGTTTTTTATATCTTCTTTCTTTAAGACAAATAACTCTTTTTCAACAGCATCTACAATTGTAGGAACTCTCATTGGATTTTTAACTGGTATTTATGTACCTATTGGTTCTTTGCCAGAGATGGTACAATGGATTATTAAAATATTTCCTACAAGTCATGGAGCTGTTTTGTTAAGACAGGTGATGATGGAATCAACGATGAGTGAGGCTTTTGTTCATGTCCCTGAAAAGATTGTTTTAGAAATCAAAGAGATTTTAGGAATTACATTTCAAGTAGGGGATATAACATTATCAATGGCATCACACTATATATATTTGATTGTATTTACAATCATATTTTTTATAGGCGTTTCAATAAGATTTCATAAAAAATAATATTTTATAAAAAGTTTATATTCTATAAGTTTTATATACGAAATAACTTAAAAGATGGGTTCATTAATCAATGAATTCATTTTTTTTAATTTTATGTACTAATTACACCTTTTTTTGCATAAGGATAGATGTATAGTCATAAGGAGGGAACTCAATGAATAATAATATAAAGATTTTATTAAAAGTTATTTTAGTGGTTGTTATTATATTGAATCTTCCTTTTCAAAAGGTTTATAGTGAAGAGATTGAGAATGTTGTTGCTTCACTAACAACTCAAGAAGTGAAACAGTCTAATGGAAAATCTATTTATATTTATAATACACATCAAGGTGAAAAATATGCCAATAAATCAGTGAAAGAAGGGAGTCGTTATTTAATGGAACAATTGAAGCAAAGAGGATATGAAGTGAATTATGAAACAAATGATTTTGAATTGTATAAAGCAAAAAACAACATTGATTATAAATATTCATATACTGTTTCTAAAAAATATATCAATAATGCAGTAAAAGAGCATGGACAATATGATTTGGTTATAGATTTTCATAGAGATTCTATTAAAAAGAGTTTATCTACAATCACTTATGAAAATAAAAGTTATGCTAAATTAATGTTTGTTGTAGGAAAGGGAAGTAGTAACTATAAAAATGTAAAGAAAATGTCTAGTGAATTATCAAACATGTTAAATGAGAAAATTCCAAAAATATCAAGAGGTATTTATGTTAAACAAAGTCATTATAATCAAGATACAACAAAGAATATGGTATTAATTGAAGTCGGTGCAAATGAAAACACATATGAAGAAATACAAAACAGCTTAAATATTTTAACATTAGTTATAGATGAGTATTTAAGTCAATGAAACAATTTTGTATAGATATGTTATTTGTTTTGGGTATCATATGTGTCATTAATGTCTTTTTTGGTGATTATAATGTTTCACAAACGTTGTTTGAAAGATCTCTTGATAATTTTGAAGAAAGTATCGAGTTAAATGAACCAATAGAAAGTTCATATACAATTGTGAGTGATACAGGAGATAATCGTGTCGCACAGTTTTTTGAAAGTATGAGTGCTGGTTGTGTAAAAGTCATTGAGTATATTGTTTTGGTATTTTCTAATTTTGTGAGTATGTTTATGAATTAAATAAACATACTTTTTATGTTGGTTATTGCTTAAATAAAGGCAATAACATATAATAAGAAAGACAACTATATTAAAGTCAAGTAGTAAATTATGAAATAGTATGAAAA
>CAJUJC010000133.1 GCA_910586805.1 uncultured Erysipelotrichales bacterium
GGGTTAGGTGGATATTTAGATATTGGATTAATTGATACAATGATAGATGTGATTGTCAATTTTATTGGTGCATTTGTATTTTCTATCTTTGGATATATTTATGTAAAAAATAGAGGAAAGGGTACTTTTGTGAAAAGATTTATTCCCCATAGAAAAGATAAGAAAAGGGATTTTAAATCTATTATTGAAAAAAGAAGGGCAAAAAAGAAATCACAAGTTTAGATGGGTAACCATCTTTTTTTATGTCAGATGTATTCAATATAAAAGACAAATACTTAATGTAGAATAAATGACATAATGTATATAAGGGTTTCATAAAATAAAAAGGGTGATAATATGAAAAAAGTAATACCAGTTGTATTAATATTAGCATTATGTTCATTATTAATGAAACCAGCAATGTATGCATCTTCTTCACAATCTTTTGCAAAAAAAGTGATAGTCATTGATCCCCGGTCATGGCGGAAAAGATGATGGGGCAACACATGGAAATGTAAAAGAAGATGATTTGAATTTAAAAATAAGTTTTGCAATTAAAGAAGAACTGGAGTCACGTGGTGCAACTGTCTATTTAACAAGGACAGATGATCAGGATATGACAAAACGTAATTATAATTATTCTAAACAGGATGATATGTATTTAAGGAGCTTGCAAATAGATGAATATGAGCCTGATTTATTTTTAAGTATACATTTGAACTCATCAACATCATCTGCGTGGGGTTCACAAGTTTTTTATTATAAAAAAAGTGTTGAAGGAGAAAAGTTAGCGCAAATGATTCATGATGAAATGAAAAAAGTAACTGGGACAAAGAAAAAAATTTCATCTTGTAGTTTTCGTGTTCTAAGAACAACACAATCATTAGGTGTTTTGATAGAATGTGGTTTTTTATCTAATGCTAATGAAAGAGGACAATTAAAGAATAAAAAATATCATCGAAAATTAGCAAAATCAATCAGTGATGGAATAGAGAATTATGAAAAGAGTTTATCTTCAGTGCTTTGAAATATAAGTTTAAGAAAATAAAATAATATGATGAAGAGAATTAAAAATGATATTTTATTCTTTAATATATCTTCAAGATAAAATTTTATAAAATTCACAAAAAACTATTGACGAAAAATAGGTGCTATGCTAATATATTATGGCAGTCATTAATGGGCCTGTAGCTCAGTTGGTTAGAGCGCACCCCTGATAAGGGTGAGGTCGATGGTTCAAATCCATTCAGGCCCACCATTAATAGCTGTTCATATATATGGGCCTGTAGCTCAGTTGGTTAGAGCGCACCCCTGATAAGGGTGAGGTCGATGGTTCAAATCCATTCAGGCCCACCATATATAGTTGGGGCTTTAGCTCAGATGGGAGAGCGCCTGCTTTGCACGCAGGAGGTCAGCGGTTCGATCCCGCTAAGCTCCACCAATGATGATAAGAAACGCTAAATAGCGTTTTTTCTTTTATATAAAAGGAAAGGAGGAAAAAAATGAAAAAGTTCTTTGGAGATAAAAAATTCTATTTATCAATACTATCTATTGCTTTACCTATCATGGCACAACAATTTGTGACAAGTTTTGTTAATTTGATAGATAATATTATGATAGGAAGTGTTGGAAGCTTGGCGTTAACTTCTGTAACTATCGCGAATCGAATATATCTTATTTTTAATTCGACCATGTTTGGTATATGTGGGGCAGCGGGAATTTTTATTGCACAGTATTTTGGTGCAAAAGATGAAGAAAAGTGTCAAAAAATATTAAACATAAATTTAACTATCGGATTATCTATTGCATGTTTATTTGTTTTGGCGTTGATATTTATACCACAACAACTTATACAGATTTTTACATCAGATCCTAGTATACAAACTGAGAGTTTAAGATATATTCAATATGCTGTATTAACATACATACCATTTGCCTTCAGTTTTAGTATTATGATGGCATTTAGAGCAGTTGGGATTAATAAAATACAGTTATTGGTGGGAGCGATAACTGTAACTGTCAATACATCATTAAATTATATGTTGATTTTTGGTAATTGTGGATTTTCAGAAATGGGAGTACAAGGTGCTGCTATTGCAACAGCCATTGCTCGTTTTGTCGAAATGGGTATATATATGTATTTGTTGTTAAGACATCGTTATCTTTTTACTTTCCAGCCTCAAGGAATGATTCATTTGGATATGAAATTGTTTCATCCATTAATGAAAAAAGCAATTCCTTTGATTATGAATGAAATCTTTTATTCTTTAGGTCTTTCTATGATTTTCCTTTCCTATATGCGTTGTGAGGCAAGTTTAATTTCTGCAACAAGTGTGGTTGATACAGTCATGCAAATTGCTTACATTATTTTTGGTGGTTTATCAAGTGCAGTATCTATTTTTATTGGTAAACGTTTAGGAGCTAATCAAATAGAAGAGGCAAAATCTAATGCCTATAAGTTATTGATGTTTGGTATTTTAGTTGCTATCGCTATTAGTTTTATTTTAGGATTAACTGCTCCATATATTGCAACATTCTACAATGTAGAAGATATTATTAAACAAACGATTATTTCATTATTGATCATTAAAGCTTTCTTATTACCTGCTTATGTTTATAATGTTTGTGTATTCTTTACACTACGAGCTGGTGGAGATACTTTCTCAACAATGATTATGGATTCTGGATTTTTGTGGTGTGCTGGTGTATTGGTTTCAACAATTTTATCTATGTTTTTTGATATACCTTTAGTTACTTTATATCTTATCGTAGAATCTTTTGATGTTATAAAATTATTTGTTGCAACTTATTTCTTTAAAAAAGGGAAATGGGCAAAAAATATGACAATACAACCCTTATAGAATGTTGAAAAATGAAGAAAAAAAGTGTATGATTTTTATTCAAAGGGGTTGATAATTATGGCACGTGCTTCTCAACGTGAAAATTATGTCATCAAAACTTTAAATGGTATGGCATATGGATTTTTTGCAAGTTTAATTATTGGAACAATTTTAAAACAAATAGGTCAAGCTATTCATTGGAATGATTTGGTTGTTTGGGGGCAAATTGCAACATATTTAATGGGACCTGCTATTGGAATAGGTATTGCTTTTGTATTGGAGGCAAAAGGTTTAAATATGATTAGTGCTGTCATTGCAGGAGCAATAGGTGCTGGTACATTTTCTGTGAATGGAGGAAGTGTAGCTGTATCGGTTGGAAATCCCATTTCAGCATATCTTGCAGTGATATTAGCTGTCGAAGTTACAAAATTTGTTCAAGATAAAACACCTTTAGATATATTGGTTGTTCCTTTTGTATCTATGATGTGTGCAGGGTTAATGACAAAATTTGTAGGACCATATATTACAATGGTTATTGTATGGATAGGTGATTTGATTAATCAAGGTGTAAATATGCAACCTATTTTTATGGGGATGGTTGTTTCTGTTTTGATGGGAATGGCACTAACTGCTCCAATTTCATCAGCTGCAATTGGAATCATGCTTGGATTAAATGGTTTAGCCGCAGGAGCTGCACTTGCGGGGTGCTGTGCACAAATGGTTGGTTTAGCAATTATGTCTATAAATGATAATGATATTGGTGATGTCATTGCAATTGGTATAGGAACAAGTATGTTGCAATTTAAAAATATTGTCAAAAGACCTATTATTTGGCTACCACCCATTATTGCAAGTATTATTACAGGAGTTATTTCTTCATCGTTATTAGGAATTAAATGTACTGCTGTTGGTTCAGGAATGGGAACAGCAGGACTTGTAGGATTATTAGAATGTATTCAAGTCATGGGGCAATCTTTTTGGTTACCTTTAATTATTGTGGATGTTTTGATACCTTTAGCTATTTGTTGGAGTATGTATAAAGGGTTTAGAAAATTAAATTACATAAAGAGTGGAGATATGAAATTAACACGTTTATAAGAAGCTATAACGAAATAACTTTTAAGAAGTTAAACGGGCTCTGTGTCAAGAGTGGAGGGGGGAAGTAACTGAATAAGTTACTTCCTTTGT
>CAJUJC010000134.1 GCA_910586805.1 uncultured Erysipelotrichales bacterium
AGAGTTGATTGAAGAAATCAAAGAAATTGGTAAAATAGTAGGTAAAGAAGTCTAATAAATGGTATGATCATACTATTGTTTCTTTTTGTAAAGCAGGGATTGACCTGCTTTCTTTTATGATAAGAATGAATAAAATAATTTTGTTGAAAAATTAATTTTGGTATATATGTTTTATAAAGATGAATGAATATTGTATTTATGGTGATATTTTGTGTTAGGAAAAATATACCTTGTTATCATTATCAAAATGTTTTATGATATATAAGAAATTAATATTCATGGAAATGATTTTTATGAAAGGAGATAAACATGGAAAAGACAGTTATGGATATAATATGTTCTTCATTTGATACCTTTTTTGATTCAGAGAAGAAAATCGCAAAATATATTATTAATCATTATGATAAGGTGGTAGATATGACAGTAGGAGAATTGGCAGTTGCAAGTGGAGCCAGTGAAGCTTCTGTTTCAAGATTTTGTAAAAAAGTAGGAGTTAAAGGATTTCATCATTTAAAGATTTCTCTTGCGAAAGAAATGGTTGATTCTAATATGAATGATGTAGAAATATCTCATCGTATTTCCATAGATGATATATCTCATTCTTTACAAAATATTCTTGCAAATAAAATAGAAGAACTTAAACAAACTGTTTCTATGATGAATGAAATACAATTAAGAGATGTTTTAAAGATTATTCAAAATGCCCATCGTGTTGAGTTTGTTGCAATAGGAAATACATTGCCAGTAGCTATTGATGGTGCATTTAAATTCACCCAAATTGGAATATCATCATCATGTTCACAAATATGGGAAGCACAAATGGGATCTATTTATAATTTAGGAAAGAATGATGTGGTTATTGCAATATCTAATTCTGGTGAATCTAATGGTGTTATTTTGGCTTTGGAAGCAGCACATGAGGTAGGAGCAACAACAATTTCTATTACAAATAATGAAAATTCATCAGTAGCAAAGGTAAGTGATTATCATATTACAACTGCAACACGTGAAAAATTATTTCTTGATGGTTATTGTTTTTCAAGAGTTTCAGCAACAACGGTTGTAGAAATATTATATTTGTTTTTAACATCTATGATTGATGATTCATATAAAAGTATAGCAAGACATGAAAATGCGATTGCAGGAGATAAAGTTTAAATAATAGATGTATGTATAAATCTATGTATGAGATTTATACATACTTTTTTATAAAGTTAAACTAAGAAATATGAAAATGTTAAATGAAATATATTTTCATAATAAATGTATTGACGAAAATAATAAATCGTAGTATATTGTGTTTGTGAAATATAATTTCTTAAAAAAGGAGTAAATGAAAATGATATACACCATGACAATGAATCCAGCAATAGATTATGTTGTTGATTTACCAGAGTTTAAGACTGGAGAAGTGAATAGAGTTTTAGAAGAACATATTTTTTATGGTGGAAAAGGTATTAATGTTTCTGTTGTTTTAAGAGAATTAGGTTTTGAAAGTTGCTGTTTAGGCTTTGTTGCTGGATTTACAGGAAGTGAGATAGAAAGAGGGTTAAAAGAAGAACTTGGACTTTCTTCAAAAATGATTCATGTTGATGAAGGAATGACACGTATTAATGTTAAAATTCATAGTCAAGAGGAAAGTGAATTAAATGGAATGGGTCCTCGTGTAAAACAAAAGGATATTGATCAATTATTCAATCAATTAGATTCGATTCATGATGGAGATGTTTTCATTTTATCTGGAAGTGTTCCTCATGGTATGTCAAAAGATATTTATTGTGATATTTTAAAAAGGTTATCACAAAAGAGTGTCAAAGTTGTTGTAGATGCAACAGGGGATTTATTAATGAAGACTTTAGCTTATCATCCATTTTTGATTAAGCCAAATAATCATGAACTCGCTGATTTGTTTCATACCAAGTTAGAAACAATTGATGATATTGAATATTATGCAAGACAGCTTCAAAAGATGGGAGCACAAAATGTTTTGATTTCAATGGCTAAAGATGGCTCATTACTCATAGATGAAAATGGTGTGTGTCATCGTTTGGGTGTATATCAAGGTATTGTTAAAAATTCTGTTGGTGCTGGTGATTCAATGGTTGCTGGATTTGTAGCAGGATATCTTTTGGGCTATGATTATCAAGATACATTAAAACTTGCAACAGCATCAGGAGGGGCAACAGCTTTTAGCAGTGGACTTGCAAGTCGACAAAAAATTGAAGAATTATTAATGAGATAGAAAGGAAAAAGTTATGAAGAAATTGAATTGGGGTATTTTAGGAACTGGATGGATTGCAACAGAAATGGGAGATGCTTTAAATCGTGTTAATGGAGAAATTTATGCAGTATGTGATGTAACGTTAGAAACAGCAAAAAGGTATGCAGATAAGTATCATGTTCAAAAAGCATATGGAAGTGCTGATGAAATGATTAATGATGATAATGTTGATATTGTTTATATTGCAACACCACATAATTTACATTATCGTTTCTTAATTCAATCATTAAAAGCAGGAAAGCATGTTTTTTGTGAAAAAGCTATTACTGTTAATGACCAACAATTAGAAGAAGCAGTTGCTATTGCTAAAGAAAAGGATTTGGTTATTTGTGATGGTGTCACATTATTTCATATGCCATTATTTAAAAAGTTAAAAGATATTGTTGATAGTGGTGTTATTGGAAAAGTGAAGATGGTTCAAGTTAATTTTGGTTCATGTAAAGAGTATGATGTTACAAATCGTTTCTTCTCTAAAGAATTAGCAGGAGGAGCTTTATTAGATATTGGTGTTTATGCGACAAGTTTTGCACGTTACTTTATGGATAGTAAGCCAAATACAGTTTTGACAACAGCTAATTATTTTGAAACAGGCGTTGATGAAACATCAGGAATTATATTGAGAAATCCAGAAGGACAAATGGCTGTTATGGCACTTACAATGCGAGCAAAACAACCAAAACGTGGTGTTGTTGCAGGAGAATTAGGATATATAGAAGTGAATAATTATCCTCGTGGAGATAAAGCAACAATTACTTATACAAATGATGGTCGTGTTGAAACAATAGAATTGGGGGATACTCAAAAAGCATTAGATTATGAAGTGAAAGATATGCAAGATTATATTTTTAATCACACTGGTGAACAAAATTTACAATATATTCGTGATGTTATGTCAACACTAACTGATATTAGAAAACAATGGGGAATGGTTTATCCATTTGAATAATAAAAATATCATTTTTTATATAATGTTTTATTGATTATAGTATTGAATAAAAAGAGCGACTTTTATAAAAAGTTAAAACTCAAAGTAAAAATTGTTGACAAGACTATGATAATTTAATAAAATATTATCAATAAAACTGATATAAATACGAAGAAAAGAAAGAGTAGATTATATAAACAATCATAGAGAGTTCTTGGTTGGTGGAAAAGAACATTGGGATATAGTTGAATTCATCTTGGAGTAGACGGTTGAATAAAGTAGGCTTGTTCGGGAACACCCGTTATAGTGTTAGAGTATGTTGGTACTCGAAGAGGTTATTACAGTGATGTAATAATGAATTAAGGTGGTAACGCGATGGTTCTCTCGTCCTTATGGATGAGGGATTTTTTGTTTTTTATATCAGGATATAGAAAAGGAGAAGAGAAAAATGATTATTGTATTTAAACCTAAAACAACTGATGAAGATGTTCAAAAAATTGTTGGACAAGTTGAAGCTAAAGGATTATCTACACATTTGGTTGTAGGTGAAGGAGTAACTATTTGCGGTGTGATTGGTGATACGACAAAAGTCGATTCAAAACAAATTGAAGTGTCACCAATGGTAGATAAGGTTATGCATGTTGGAGAGCCTTATAAACTAGCCAATAGAGCTTTTCATCCAGAAGATTCTATTATTGATGTAG
>CAJUJC010000135.1 GCA_910586805.1 uncultured Erysipelotrichales bacterium
CTGGAAGAAAAAGTTTTGAAATATAATCTCCCCTCCAGTTTTAGTATAGAGCCATTCTTAAATGATTAAGGATTTCTTTTTCTTTATAGAAAGCATTTAAGACTTCGGTATTTCCTTGTGTTTTATGTGTCAATTTGGTATAATTTGAGAATGAATTGAGGTGGCAAAAATGAAATCAAGAATTTTAATTGTTGATGATGAAGAACATATTAGAGAATTAATTCGTTTTTATTTGGATAAAGAAGGCTTTTCTATATTAGAAGCGAGTCATGGTGAAGAGGCTTTAGAGATTGTTGAAAATGAATATGTTGATTTGGCTATTGTAGATATTATGATGCCTGTAATGAATGGTTTTGATTTGGTTGAGGAAATGAAAGAATTTAAAGATATTCCTGTAATTATGTTAACTGCAAAATCACAATCAGCTGATAAATTACGTGGTTTTTCTTTAGGTATTGATGATTATGTAACAAAACCATTTGATCCTGATGAATTGATGGCAAGGGTCAAAACAATTTTAAAACGTTATAGTATTAATAGTCAAAATATTATTCAAATTAAAGATGTTATTTTTGATGGTGATAAATATGAAATTCGCTATAAAGATGAAACATTACATTTGCCACTTAAACAATTTGAATTAGCATTTGAGCTTGCGAAAAATCCTAATCAGATTTTCACAAGAGAGCAATTGATTGAAAAAATTTGGGGTATGGATTATGATGGGTTTGATCGTACTGTTGATGTCCATGTCAAACGTATTAGAGAAAATTTGGGACATTTGCCTGGGTTTAAAGTTGTGACAGTACGTGGACTTGGTTATAAAATTGAGGTTGAATCATGAAATCCATTTATAGTAAGTTGATTATTGGTTTTTTGGTAAGTATTCTTTTTAGTTTTTCTATCGCAGGTTATTTTTCATTACGTAAAAATTCTAGTGAACTTGGTAGATTGACTGTAGAAGAATTAGAAGGATCATCACAACATATTGCTGATTTATTGGGATTGATTGATTCTGAAGACTTACCTCATGTATTACAAGGATATGCAAATACATCAGAAATCAGTTTTTTTATTGAGTGTAATGGGAAAAAGGAAGTTTATGGTAAGGTAGGTTATTTAGGTTTAAGTAATAAAGATTATCAAAAACTTCAAAGAGTTGGGACAGTATTAGTGAGTAGTGATTCGTCACTTAGAAAAATGGCAAAATCATATGAAATCAATGGAGAAGTTTGTATTATTTATGTTCAAAAAGATGTTGGACGAAGAGAAATGATATTTGTTGATTCTGCTATTCTTGCTGTTTTTTGTATGCTTATTGCAGGTAGTATTACATTTTTAATTATTGCAGATATTATTGTTAAACCTATTTCTCGTTTGAATAAAGCAACAAATGAGTTATCTAAAGGAAATTATCGTGTACGTGTTAATTATGCAGGGAATGATGAAATAGCACGTTTAAATCGCAGTTTTAATTTAATGGCTCAACAACTTGCAAAACAGGAAGAAACAAGACAGCAATTTATTTCGGATGTTTCTCATGAGTTTCAAACACCATTAACAGCAATTCAGGGATTTACAACAATTTTAAAAAATGAGTCTTTAACAGATGAACAAAGAGAAAAATATGCAAATATTATTTTATTTCATACGAAACGTTTATCAACACTTTCTAAAAATATGTTACAACTGACTGTTTTAGAGGGAGAAGATGTGAAATTAGATATTAGTGAATTTTCGTTAACTGAACAGTTAAACCGTGTTATAGAAACACAACAGACTTTAGCAGAAAATAAAGATATTGAAATTGAAGTGAATATGCCTAAAAATGATGTACGTATTGAAGCAGATGAAGCAAGACTAGAACAAGTGTGGATTAATCTTGTTAACAATGCCATTAAATATACAAATGAACATGGTGTTGTGACAGTTTCTGTAAAAAGAACTTTAAAAGAGCTTGAAGTGAAAATACAAGATACAGGAGTAGGAATGAGTAAAGAAGCTATTTCTCATATTTTTGAAAGATTTTATAGACAAGATAAATCGAGAAGTATTGAAGGTAATGGATTAGGATTATCTATTGTAAAAAGAATTATTGATTTACATAAGGGGACAATTGACGTTGTATCAGTAGAAGATGGTGGAAGTGAGTTTACAGTTAAATTTCCTCAAGAAAGATCTTTTCATTTCCCAGATAAACTTAATATAACAAATAAAGATCATTAGAAAGGGTTGGAAGTTAATGCATTTAAAAAGAATAGAACTCCATGGCTTTAAATCATTTGCAGATAAATCAGTTATTGAATTTCAACAAGGGATTACTGGAATTGTTGGTCCAAATGGTTGTGGAAAATCAAATATAAGTGATGCTGTTCGTTGGGTATTGGGAGAGCAGTCAGTTAAATCATTACGTGGTTCGAGTATGTCAGATGTCATTTTTAATGGAAGTGAAGATAGAAAGCCACAGAATGTTGCTGAAGTCACATTGGTTTTTAATAATGAAGATCGTTTTATGAATTTTGATTATAATGAAGTTGAAATTACAAGACGTTTATTTAGACAAAACAATGAAGCAGAATATTTGATTAATAGAGAACCTTGTCGATTAAAAGATATTGTTGATTTAATTATGGATACAGGATTAGGTAGAGATTCTTTATCGATTATTTCACAAGGAAATATTTCAACTTTTGCAGATAGTAAGCCAGAAGAAAGACGTGGTATGTTTGAAGAAGCAGCTGGGGTTGCTAAATATAAAAAAAGAAAATTAGAGTCTATTCGTAAATTAGAAAGAACAAAAGATAATTTAGATAGAGTAGAAGATATTTGTTTGGAATTAGAAAAACAAATTACACCGTTAAAAAGACAAAAAGAAAAAGCTGAAACTTATTTGGATTTAAAAGAACAATTACAATCTATTGAGGTCAGTGTGTTGGTTCAAGAAATTGAAAATTTATCAGTGTCTTTAAAAGAAATTAATAGTTCATTGGAATCGTTAGAACAAGAAAAAGTGACAATTGAGGGTCAAGTCATTTTGAATGAACAACAAAATGAAACATTGAAAAAGAAAATGTTTGATTTAGATCAAGAAGTCAATGCATTACAAGGACAACTTTTAACAGCTATGAATAATGTTAATGAGCTAGAAACTCAAAAAGTTGAAATTGATGCTAATCGTAAACATATTTTAGAAAATACTGATAAAGAGGATTTGCAAGCAAGAATAGCACAAATGAAAGCTATTTTACAAGATGCAATCAATGAATATAATGATCGTGTTGCTCGTTATAAAGAAACAAAAGAAGAAAAGTTAAGTTTAGAAGCTTCTCAAGAAAAAAATCGTCAACACATGATGACATTAAGACAGGAGATTGAAAACTTAAACTTACAACTTCATAATCATCGTCATAGAAAAGAACAATTGATAGATATAGTAGAGAATAAATCTCAATACAGTTATGGAGTTCGTTCTATTATAGGTGCTCAAAAATCATTAAATGGAATTATTGGTGTGTTAGGGGACTTGTTAGAAACTGATTCTCAACATGAAGTTGCTTTATCTACTGCTTTAGGAAATGCTGTGCAGTTTATTGTGACAAAAAGTGATGATGATGCTAGAAAAGCTATTCAATTTTTAAAGACAAATAAATCAGGGCGTGCAACTTTTTTACCTGAAGATACAATGCAACCAAGAAGTTTAAGAGAAGATCACAAAGTGTTATGTCAATCATTAGATGGATATTTAGGTGTGATGAGTGATTTTGTGAAAGCAAAAGCTTCTATTCCTCATGTTATTTCTAATCAATTAGGGAATATTATTTTAGTAGATACACT
>CAJUJC010000136.1 GCA_910586805.1 uncultured Erysipelotrichales bacterium
ACGATAAACATTGTCACCTCTTTGAACTGTATAAAGAATAATATCTCCTACTTTAGGATAAGTGACTCTTTCATTTTCATACATATATGGATTATACATACTTTTCCCTCCCACAATACACTATGTCAAAAAATAAAAGATGTGTAGGCAAAAAAACAAGTGATCGCTTTTTAATCACTTGTTGCCATTTTATTTAATGCATCTTTTGCCGCCTGTTGTTCAGCTTTTTTCTTACTCGTTCCTTTTCCTACACCTAACATCATATCATCCATCATAACAGCAATTGTAAATTCAGGAGCATTAGCAGGTCCTGTTGAATCAAGTAAAGAATAAGTAACAGTGCGTCTTTGATCAGCTTGAATAAGTTCTTGTAATGTTGTTTTATAATCTGTAATATCATCATAATCTAAATCATCAACATGTTGATAAATGGTTTGTTCTAAAATATTTAAAACCTCTTTTTCTCCACAATCCAAATACAGTGCACCTACAAAAGACTCAAAAATATTAGCCAAAACACTTTCTCGTTGTCTACCACCACTTTTTTCTTCACCAACACCTAAATACAAGAATTCTCCTAGTCCTAACTGTCTAGAAAAACGTGCTAATGATTCTTCACGCACAAGTTTACTTCTCAAAGTTGTTAAAGTCCCTTCAGGAACATCAGGAAATTTTTTAAACAAAAATTCTGATACATACAATTGTAAAACAGCATCACCCATAAACTCTAATCGTTCATAATGTTTACCATGACGATGTGCCTCATTCGCATAAGAAGCATGTGTAAAGGCTTCTTTATATAAACTCAAATTATGAAAAGGAATCTTTTCCTTTTGTAAAAAATCTAATAGCTTCACTTAATATTCAATCCTTCTTTCATTTGTGAAACAACGTCTAATTTAACCATTTGATAAGCTAAATTCATTGCATTTTCAAAAGCAATTTCATCACTTGCACCATGAGCCTTAACAACTGGTTTTTCAAACCCCATCATCAAAGCACCTCCAACTGATTTATAATCAAACTGTTTCTTTAATTGTGATAATGATTTTTTGGCAAACATTGCACCTATCTTACCTAATAAAGATGACATCAAAGACTCTTTAACCATTGTCATAACCAAAGAAGCAGTTCCTTCAATTGTTTTCAAAGCAATATTCCCACTAAAACCATCAGTAACAACAACATCAACTTCACCCAATAAAATCTCTCTACCTTCAATATTCCCAATAAAATTAATTTTATCTTCATTTTTTAATAATTGATAAGTTTCCTGATGTAATTCATTTCCCTTTTTATCTTCTGCACCAATATTTAATAATGCAACTTTAGGTTGAGAAACACCTCTTATATTTTGTGCATAAACATTTCCCATAACTGCAAAATCTCTCAATTGTTCAGCAGTATTTTCAGCATTCGCTCCAACATCTAACATACATACACCTTTTGCATTATATGTAGGAATAACAGCCATTAAGCAAGATTTTTCCACACCTGTAATACGTGGCAAAAATAACATTGCACTCGTATAAAAAGCAGCAGTTGAACCACATGATACAACACCGTCAACCTGACCTTCTTTAGCCAAAGTCACAGCTTTAACCATACTTGAATCTTTTTTTCTACGTACAGTCATAATACCATCATTCATTCCTACAATATCGGGAGCATGAACAATATGTATATTTGAAATGTTTTTTAAACTTTGTAATTCTTCTTCTTTACCTGTTACATATAATTCCACATCATTATGTGTCTTCATAAAAGACTCACAAGCTTTTACAACGATAGAACTTCCTAAATCACCACTCATAGCATCTATTGATAATTTATACATTTTCTCACCTCATTTATATGTTTGGACTTTATTCATTCTTGAGTACATTATACACAAATTTAATGGGAAGTCCATGTTTTCATATTTGTTTAATCAATATATTCATTATTCTTTTTTAAATTTTCTTCTATTTTTCTTACAAAATCCTGATAAGCTATACCTTGATACGCTTGTTGTAAAATATATAAAGCATCATTTCTGGCAACTTGTAAAATATTAAAATCCTTAAACACATCTGCAACTAAAAAAGTTGGTAAACCACTTTGCCTATTTCCTAAAACTTCTCCAGGACCTCTCATTTCTAAATCATACATAGAAATATCAAAACCATTTGTATTATTTTCCATATACTTTAGACGATCTATTGCCTCTTTGTGAGAAGCTGAACTCATAAAATAACAATAAGCCTGCTCTTGTCCTCTTCCTACACGTCCTCTTAATTGATGAAGTTGACTCATCCCAAAACGTTCAGCATTATAAATAATCATCATGTTCGCATTTTTCACATCTACACCTACCTCAACAACAGTTGTAGAGACAAGAATTTGAATTTTATTATTCACAAATGCTTGCATTACTTCATCTTTTTCTTCATCTTTCATTTGTCCATGCAACAATCCTACACAATATTGATTTTTAAAGTAATCTTGCATAGCCTTTGCAATCTGTGATGCGCTTTTTGCATCTAAATTTTCACTATCTTCTACTAACGGACATATGACATAACATTGTCCACCTTGTCCTAAATAATCTTTAAGATGACTTAAAATAGGCTTCATCGTTGAAGAACGAACATATTTTGATATAACTGGCAATCTTCCCATAGGCATTGTTTTAATTGTTGAGACATCCATATCTCCATACATAGAAATAGCCAAGGTTCTTGGAATTGGTGTTGCACTCATGACTAAAAAATCAACCTGATTTCCTTTGTTTTTTAGTGCTTTTCTTTGTTCTACTCCAAAACGATGTTGTTCATCAGTAATGACAAACCCCAAATTAAAATACTCAACCTTTTTTTGAAACAAGGCATGAGTTCCTACAACAATATCAATATCTCCTTTTTTTATTCTTATATATAATTCTTCTTTTTGTTTTATTGTTAAAGAGCCTGTTAATAATCCTATTTTTACATCTGTATCTTTAAAAAAATGTATTAATGTTTGATAATGTTGTCTTGCTAAAATCTCAGTAGGAGCCATCAATGCACCTTGATATCCAGCTAAATAATTAGCATATAATGCTATACTGCTCACAACTGTTTTCCCACTTCCTACATCGCCCTGTAAAAAGCGATACATCATTTGTGAACTTTGTAAATCTTGTATAATTTCTTTCGTCGCTTTTTGTTGATCTGTTGTTAATTCGAATGGAAGATTCATAATCAATTTTTGCAGTTCTTGAATATTAAAAGTTTTCTTAATCCCTATTTCTTGTTTTCTTTTTTGTCTAATAAACTGCATTGTTAATTGAAACTTTAAAAACTCTTCATATTTCAAATATTTTAAACTTTCTTTAATATCCTTTTGAGAAGAAGGAAAGTGTATGTTTTCTAATGCAACATCTTTATGTATGAGTTGATGTTGAATAATCAATTCTTCAGGAACATATGACTCTATATGTCCTTTAAGTCGTTTTAAAGATTTTTTAACATACTGCTGAAAACTTTTTTGTGTCAGCCCTTCTTTAATAGAATACACAGGATGGATTCCATATAATTCTTGTAGTGGCTTTATTTTAATATCACTTGCTGTAATTTTATGACCTTGACATTTTCCTATAATAGTAATTGTCATAGATAATTTTAAATATTGTTTTAAATAATGTCTATTAAAAATAATAACCTGATATTGTCTTCCATATTGATCCTCTACTTTAAATAACATCCTTGACATACGCCCTTTAAAAAAAAGATGAATAGGTGATATAACTATGGCTTCAATAATAAT
>CAJUJC010000137.1 GCA_910586805.1 uncultured Erysipelotrichales bacterium
CTTTTGCAAAAGTACCATCTTGAATATCTTTTAATACTTTTTTCATTGCTTTTTTTGTATCTTCAGTAATGATTTTTGGACCTGTAATATAATCTCCATATTCAGCAGTATTAGAAATTGAATATCTCATACCTTCAAACCCTGATTGATAAATCAAGTCAACAATCAATTTCATTTCATGAATACATTCAAAATATGCATTTCTTTCATCATATCCAGCTTCAACTAATGTTTCAAAACCAGCTTGCATTAATGCACAAACTCCACCACATAATACAGCTTGTTCACCAAATAAATCAGTTTCAGTTTCAGTTCTAAATGTTGTTTCTAAAACACCAGCTCTTGCTCCACCAATACCTAATGCATATGCTAAAGCAATATCTTGTGCTCTTCCTGTCGCATCTTGTTCTACTGCAACTAAACAAGGAACACCTTTTCCCACTTGATATTCACTACGTACTGTATGTCCTGGTCCCTTTGGAGCAACCATAGTTACATCTACATTTTTTGGTGGAACAATTTGTCCAAAGTGAATATTAAATCCATGGGCAAACATCAACATATTTCCTTCTTCAAGATTTGGAGCAATTGATTCTTTGTATAATTTTGCTTGTAATTCATCATTGATTAAAACCATGATAATATCAGCTTTTTTTGCTGCCTCAGCTGAAGTATAAACTTCAAATCCAGCCTCTTCTGCTTTAGCCCAAGATTTAGAACCTTCATACAATCCAATAATAACATGAACTCCTGATTCTTTTAAGTTTAATGCATGAGCATGTCCTTGAGAACCATACCCAATAATTGCGACAGTTTTATTATCTAATAAAGACAAATCACAATCAGATTCATAATAAATTTTTGCCATTTTTTTGACCCCCTATTTTTCTTTTTTTATATCAAAATCATTAAGACCTCTAGCAATACCAGCCATTCCAGTACGCACAATCTCAACAATGTTGAAACCATCTAACATAACTAATAAACCATTAATTTTTCCATGATCACCTGTGACTTCAATAACCATTGAATCGGGTGATACATCTACAATCTTTGCTCTAAAAATATCTACAATAGAAACAATATCTGCTCTTGTGGAAGCATCAGATTGCACTTTTATCATAACAAGTTCTCGATAAACTGATGTCGCTCTTGGTAATGCAAATATTTCAATAACATCTTCTAGTTTTCTAACTTGTTTTTCAATTTGTTCTAAGATTCTTTGATCTCCACGAGCAACGACAGTCATACGTGAAATGTTTTCTTCATTTGTAGGACCCACTGTTAAACTATCAATGTTATATCCACGTCTTGCAAACAAACTACTTACACGTGTTAAGACACCTGCACTATTTCTAACAAGAACTGAGAGAATTAATTCTTCCATAAACTATCCTTCCTTTTTCATTCTTTGATGTATTCTATTCATACCTGATATGATAGCTTTAATTGTTGCAGTTGTGATGTTTGGATGAACACCTACACCAAATTCTACAATTGCACTTCCTTTAGGACGAAGCTGTACATATGCTGCAGCTTTTGCTGAAGAACCTGAAGTTAATGCATGTTCACTATAATCTAACATATGTGTGTATAAGAACTCTTCATTAGAATTAATAGCATTTTTCACTGCATCAATTGGACCATTTCCATATCCAACAAGTGTTTTTATTTCACCATGATCTTCAATAGTCACTTCAGCACGTCTTTCATGCATATCATTTTCATCTTCACTAACATCAATTAATTTTTGTCTAATAAACTTATATGGTTCTTCAATATCAATATATTCTTTCTTAAATGTATCATAGATTCTTTCTGGAGAAACTTCACCTTCAGTTTCACTAATATTTTGAATAGCTTTGGCAAAATCTGCCTGTAATGCTTTTGGTAAATGATATCCAAAAACAGTATCCATCACAAATGCAACTCCACCTTTACCAGATTGAGAATTGATACGAACGATTGGTTCATATTGTCTATTTAAATCAGCAGGATCGATTGGTAAATATGGGACTTCCCAAATACCTGTTCCTCTTTCTCTATATGCGTGCATTCCTTTATTAATAGCATCTTGATGACTTCCAGAAAATGCTGTGAATACCAGCTGTCCTGCATAAGGATGTCGAGGAGGTATTTCCATTTTTGTACATTTTTCATATATATGTTTAATACGATTCATTTCACTTAATTCTAATTTTGGATCAATGCCATGTGTAAACATATTTAATGCTAAAGTCATAACATCTACATTTCCTGTTCTTTCCCCATTACCAAATAAAGTCCCTTCAACTCTATCAGCACCAGCCAATAATGCTAATTCTGTTGTTGCAACACCACATCCTCTATCATTATGAGGATGAACACTGACAATAACTCTTTCTCTATCCTTGAAATGTCTACACATCCATTCGATTTGATCAGCATATACATTTGGAGTATCCATTTCTACAGTTGATGGTAAATTAATAATCACTTTATTATCCTGAGATGCACCCCATGTATCTAATACTGCTTCACACACTTCTAATGCATATTCAACTTCAGTTCCAGTAAAACTTTCAGGAGAATATTCAAGAATAACTTTTCCATTAAATTCATTGGATAGTTCTTTAACTAATTTTGTTCCTTCAATAGCTATTGTCTTAATTTCTTCTTTTCCTTTATTGAAAACAACATCTCTTTGTAATACTGATGTTGAGTTATAAATATGCACAATAGCTTTATCTAATCCTTTCAAAGATTCAAATGTTCTTCGAATCAAGTGCTCCCTCGCTTGAGTTAAAACTTGAACTGTCACATCATCAGGAATTAAGTTTTCATCAATCAACAATCTTAAAAAATCATATTCAATTTGTGAAGAAGATGGAAAGCCAACTTCGATTTCTTTAAAACCTAGATCTACTAACAATTGAAACATTTGTACTTTTTCTTCAATTTTCATCGGTGTAATCAATGCCTGATTCCCATCACGTAAATCGACTGAACACCAAACTGGAGCATTTTTAATTTCATTATCTGGCCAAGTTCGATCTTTTAATTTAATTGTTTCAAATCTTTTATACTTTTTATAGTTCATTTTTTTACCTCCCTCTTCCCTATATATTAAAAAATCCCGTTCTCAATCACGAAAAATCGTAACAAAGGACGAGAGTTAAAAACTTCGTGGTTCCACCTCATATTTATTATTACCTCACGATAATAACCTTATCAAGTACGCCATATTGGTACATACTCTAGCGTGATAACGGACGCAAGTTCCGTAGCAGCTTACTCCTTATGTTTCAGTGCTCCACTCAAGGACGAGTTCAATAATGTTTTCACGACTTTTTACACCAGCCAAAGCCTCTCTATGCATCATCCATTATCTACTATTTCCTATCAATGCATTTGATATAGGGTTGTTGTGTATATGATATAACTTTTCAATTTGTTAGTCAACAATTTTGTTTGAAAATTACCACTTTTAGAAAATTGAAGACCATATTTTTCTTTTTTTCATAAATTTATTTAGAATTTATAAAAACAGGGAGAAACATTATCTCCCATAATCATATGAAGTCAATCGAGCTGATATCAATTGAATATCATTTGTATATTTTTCATACTGTTCTTTTGTTAGTATTCCATCATTATATAATGTTTGTAGATTTTCTAATCTACCTATTTCTTTACCTCTTACTTCTCCTAATGCTTCTCCATCTCTTCTGATTTTGTACCATATTTCACACATCTCTTTCTTTCCTTCTCCTTCCTTATAATATCTCACTCTT
>CAJUJC010000138.1 GCA_910586805.1 uncultured Erysipelotrichales bacterium
TTTCCATCTCCATCTGTATCAATATTAATGTTTGGCTTTCCATCTCCATCTGTATCAATATTGATATTAGACTTTTCTTTTATTTCATAAATAAGATGAATATCTGAAGTATTCTTTTCTTCATCTTCTACAGTAATCTCAATATAATACTTACCAATAATTGATTTATCTAATTGAGTTATTGTTTTTTTATCTTTATCAAACATTTTAACAATAACTTTTGCATTATTTGGAACATCATATCTATTCAATACAAATTCTTCAACTTCACTCAAAGTCAATTTTTCATCAACTTTATCTTCTACAATATAATCATTATACCCACGATGCACATGACCATCTTTATCCATAACATCTGGACCATCTGGTAATAGAGGTGTTATTGGCAGTTCGCCTGGATTTTCAGGTTTTATAGAAATATGTGGAGCTGATTTTATTTCGTAGTTTGTAAGAATCGTTGTTGTATTTCCATACTCATCTTTTACAACTGTTTCAATTACATAATTTTCTGGTTCTGATAAATCAATTTCTGTTACTACATTACCTTTTTGATCTTTCACCACCACAGAAGAAATTTTTCCATTTTCAAATTGATAACGAGAGGCTACCCAATCTTCTACTTGAGTTTGAGTTAACTTACGATTTTCAACTGCTTGTTTATAATTATCGTCAACTACACTATGGTAAGTTCCATCTTTAGAATCTATAGTAGGTGGAGATTCTGGATCCAAAGGAATAGGTTTATCTGTTCCCTCTGGTTTTACTGAAACATGAGGAGGTTGAACCACAACATAATCTAATTCAATCGTTGTTGTATTTCCTAAATCATCTTTAACAACAGTAACAATTTGATATTCTCCAGCTTGTGTACGATCTAAAGTATCTACAACTTTTCCATCTTTATCCTTTAATACAATAGATTCAAAATCAACATCAGCACCTGATACTTGACTTGTAATTTGATATCTATCTTTAATGAATGCTTCTATTGCTTCTTTATCTAATATATCATTCATAACTGTAACCATTGTAAAATCATCTGCTTTTTGATGAAGAGTATTAATATCTCCAGGATTTTCTCCAGGTTTATTTTCTATTGATGTATTTGGATTTAAAGGTTTAACAGGTTGATTAGGATCAGTGGGAACAACATCTACCTTTGGTGGTCTAGCTGTCGGTATTCCAGGAACTGGATTATCAAAAGTCTCACCTTTAACTTCACATTTGTTATAATTTATACCACCTAAATATTTAGCAGTAAATTGAACCTTATCTCCTTCAATGTAGGGGACTTGCACTCCTTCTAAATCCCATTCAAAATTGACTGTACTATAATGATAACCATCTTTTAAATCACCTTGAGGTACAACATCAACAGGTTCTCCAATAGCCACTCCATTAGCATAGAACTGCACTTTTCCATCTGGTGATTCACATGTTTTTGCCATTTTATCAGAAGGTCTTACCAAAGCATTAAATGTTACACTTTGAATTTTTTCATTTGCTTTATTAATTTGGATTCCTCCATCTTTATTAAGTTGATAAACAAAATCCTTAATGACACTATCCGCTGGATCAATGCGTGCATCCATACGCACTTTATGACCCCAATAATGAACTTGGAATGTTGGTTCATTTGCATACTCATCTGATGTTAAAATAATTTGATAACTTCCTGTTTCTTTAACATCACCATCTGTAACTTCCTCATTCACTTCTTTTCCATCTTTATCTAATAATTTTTGATGAGAAACTGATAAATGGCTTGCATCATTTAAAAATTTACCATCTGGTTTACGAGCTGATATCTTCAAATCAGCAAATTCATTTTTCAATGTCGTTCCACCAATTTCTAATCCATCATATTGTTTAACTAAAAGTCCAGCAAGTTTTTCACTCATTTCTTCTTTTGGTAAAACAAAATCTATATATTGTTTTGCTAAAGGTTGAGAAGGGTCAAAACCAGGAAGAGTATAACTATATTCACTATTCCATTCTTTTCCATCCTCATCAATAACTACAAAATTTTCAATCTCTATATCACTACCTTGAACACTTGTAGGCAACCAAAAATAAACCATGTTATTTTCATCGATATTATTAGGTAAACCATATTCTGGTGACAATGAAACACCATTAATCAACACATTAAGACTTTTAATTCGTTTATCACTAAATTCTGGATAAACACTCATATCAATCTTAACCATAGTTAATGTTGTTCCTTTACCATTTGTAACTGTTCCTGAAAACTTAGATGTATTAAAAGAACCTCCAGTTACAATAATATCTGTCCCATTTCCTCCAATATCACTTGTCTTATTAGTAATAGGAGTTAAATTTCCTCCTGTAATAATAAATTTATGACCTGTATTCACTCCTGGTGCACAACCAGCACCAAAAGCATTTCCATGCTCAAATCCTTGAGCAGTTAAATTCCCTCCATTAATATAAATATCTCTTGGAATAGAATTTTGATATGTTTCTCTAGATTTAATTGTTCCTTCCATTTGAGGTCTATCCCAATTGGCTCCCCAAGAAGAACTCAATCCAGTACCAACACCAGCACCATGATAAGATCCAACAGCAAGAATTGTCCCACCATTAAAAGTCATGACAGTTCCTCCACCAGCCATTGAACTTCCTATACCAGCACCAGTTCCATCATAATCTCTACTTGTACTTGTTTCTGCTTTATCATAGGCATATGCTTCGATATAACCACCATTAAAAGTCATATCTCCTGTATTTTCCCAAATACCACTTCCAATTCCAGAACAAGATTTACCACCATATGCATACAACTTTCCTGGATTCTTACTTTCCATTACATATAATGGATCACCTTCTTTAACTTTTGTTCCATTTTCTAAAACACAAGTTCTAGGTACACGTCCTTGAGCTGGTACAAGCATATTCCCACTAGTATCTACATTACGCACACCATCATCAATAACTAAAATAGATCCTTCACCACAGTGAAGTGCAGGAAATAAATCACCAGCTTCTAATCTATTTGTACTTCCATCAGCCAATGTCAAATGAAGATATGTTTTATTTTCAGGAAGTATCTCATCTCCAGTCGTCGCCACTGCACCACTCGCTGTTCCTGTTAAATTCGTTGCAACATCTATTGGTAATGGTGCTGTAATTGTAACATTATCCAATGTAATATCTGCTTTTGTTCCTGGATGAACTCTAATTCCATAAGTACTAGATGTTCCAGAAAATGTAAGACGTTTTCCTGTCTTAACAACAACCATTTTAACATTTTCATCAATTTCATAATCAACACCTTCTGTTCCACCTTTCACTGTATAACCAGTGCTTCCAAGAGGTGTTCCATCTGTTGCATAAGCAACTTGATCAACCAATCCAAACAACCCTATAATCAGTGCTATACATATAATAACAGCAATGATTTTATGATTTTCTCTTACTCTTTTCATTTTTTCCCTCCTTATCATCTTTCTCCTAATAAAAAAACTATCTAAAAATGAAACACTATTAAGAAAAAACTTTTTATATATTATTTTTTGTAAAAAACGCTTACAAAATCACTATAATTATACTCTTCTCTTTTCATTCTTGTCAATTCTAATTTCAATATGTCATATTAAATACAAAGCATTTTAAACCTTATAAAATAATAAATATTTTTAAAAAATATTACAGACTGTTGACAAAATCAAAGTTAACAGTCTTTTTTGTCTTCAAATGAATAAATGTATGATATGATACAAATGTCGTGGATGACTTCGTTCCAA
>CAJUJC010000139.1 GCA_910586805.1 uncultured Erysipelotrichales bacterium
ATGAATACAACAACTGGACCACCAAAAGATCCTCCACCTGCTAAGTATCCTAATATTGGAGATGGTGTTGCCCATGGCAAGTTCATATACATTTTACCAACAAATCCAATTTCAGTCAACCAATAAGTCAAAGCACCACATAATGTATGAGTTAAGATAAATGGAATTAACAAGAATCCATTCATAACAACTGGTAAACCAAACATAACTGGTTCAATAATACAGAAGATTGCTGGAGGTACACAAATTGTTGCCAATGGTTTTAAATGAGGCAATTTCTTGCTTGACATAAACATATAAATAATCATTGGCCAACAAGTAGATACCCATTGTGATAATCTACATAAGTTTGGAGTCCAAGTATATGGTAAATCAGCAACTGCAGTTTGTGCCATAAATGCTGCGTTATTATCAGCAATCCATTGATTAGTAAACACATTTGTAACAGCACCAGTGATATTATCACCATGTAAACCACACATCCATAATAATGCAGATAAGAATTGTTGTAATGAATAAACAAATACATTGTCAGCAGCACCTAAAACTGGTAACAACATTTGCCCAACCATTTCAGGAATATTGATTCCAGCTAATGTTCTAATTCCCCAACAAATTAATGTAATAAAGAAATATGGAATAATTGCTGAGAAACTATCAGAAATTGCTGGAGGTACTGAATCAGGTAACTTAATAACAATTTTATATTTATAACATAAATTGATAACATTGATTGCAATTCCACCAGCAATCATTGCAGTAATAAGTCCTGCTCCCCCCCAATAAGTAGATGCAAAACCAGATTCTCCAGTTAATTGAACTGTTCCATCAGCAAGTGTTGTTGCTAATGAAGCAACTGAATTGTAGTTTAATAACATAAATGCAAAGAATGCACCAACAGCTCCTGTTGTTTTATTAAACCCTTTGATTTCAGCATATTCACCACCAAATGCAATGATGATGTATACTGCCATAATACCCATAGATAAGCTGTTAACTAAAGCCAAGTCTCCAGCCCATGGCTTCATAAATGGAATTAAAGCTGTTTTTGTTAATCCACCATCAGAACATAGCAAGAAAAGCACTAAGAAAATTGATCCTACCATTGTAACTGGTAATGCAGCAACCATCCCATTAACAATAGCCTTAACAAATGGAATTTGTCCAAACTTTGTCATTGGTCCAGCGATAACATCAACTTTTTCCATTAGTGAGTCCATAAAAGACTTCTTTTCAGTAGACATATAATTTTTCCTCCCTTTATATATTCTAGGAAAACATATTTAGGTAAACGTTTTCCCTTGTCTATGGTTATTTTATAATATTTTAAAAATTATTTCTACATAATTACTTGTCATAAATTATGCCATAATGTTGACAAGATTCTTAAAAATCCTTGATATTATTACATTTCCTTGAAATAAATTATCAAAAAAAGTTTGAGTAAACGTTTACATGTTTTTGTTTTTTTGTTATAATTTATCCAGGAAGTGATGAAAATGTTGTTGAAAAAGAACGAAATAGAAATTATAAAAGTACTTATAGCCTCTAATCACTATATTTCTACATATGATATTGCAACTTCAACAGGAATTAGTAGAAGACTTGTTCGTGAAGAAATAGGACATGTCAAAATAATTTTAGAATCATTAGGGTATAATCTTGTATCAAAAGCATCTAAAGGATATTATCTTGAAGGGAAATCTTATGAAATCTTTTCTCAAATTCAAAATCTCATTACTCGTTCTGAAAAAGAAAAGGAATCCTTATTTCCTACGCTCCCTAAGGAAAGACAAGATTATATTATTAAAAGATTGATTGATACGAATTCCTATATTAAATTAGATGTTCTTGCTGATGAATTGTTAGTTAGTCGTTCAACAATCTCAAATGATGTTGCAGCAATAAGAAAAGAAATAAAAAAATATAAACTCTCTATTGATCAAAAACCAAACTATGGTATTCGCATCATTGGAAACGAACAAGGAAAAAGAAAAGTTTTAGCTGATTATATTTTTACAACACTAAGAATATCTGAAATGTTTTATGACTTTTTAGATACTTGGACAAATTCCTCTGACTATGAAATCATTCGTATTCTTAAAAACCATCATATTGAAATGAGTGATACTGGTATGATTGATTTTCTTTTAGGAATTTCTATTGGTATAGGAAGAGTATTTAATGGTTATTTTATTGAAGAAGAAGTAACTGATTTTTATCATTTTATAGATAGAGAAGAACACAAGGCAGCTTTAGAAATAGTAACTTATATTCAAGAAAAGTTTGATATACATTATAATAAATATGAAATTGAACATATTGCTCTTTTATTAATATGTAAACGTTCTACCAAAGGATTAAATCCAACACATGATGAAAAAATTCAAACAATTACAAGAGAAGTTGTTAATACAATACAACAACAAACATTGATATCTTTTAATAATGAAAATTTCAAGAAAACATTACCTTTATATATTGAATATGCCCTACTACGCCAAAAATATAATGAAAAAATTAGAAACCCTTTATTTGAAGAAATTAAATTAACGTATCCTTTACCTTACGAATTAGCATCCATTGCTTCTTCAGTGATAGAAAAGTATTCTAAGCAAAAACTTTCAAGAAGTGAACTTGCTTCTTTTGCCACATTATTTAATAATGGTATCTATAATCAGTCATACCAAAAGAAAAAAGTTATTCTTATCAATGCCTTAGGATACTGTGCTGAAAAACTTTGCAAATTTTTAATTAAAGAAAATTTCTATAATCGTCTATCTATTACACAAGTGACTCAATATTATAAATTAAATGAAGTAGAACTCGATCAATATGACCTGATTATTTCAACAGTACCTATTCATAAAAAACTAAGTATTCCTTATATTAATGTTACATATATGATTACACAAGATGATCTTATCAAAATAAATAATTTTCTTTCATATATTTTTAATAATGAAAATCTTGTTTATTACTTTCATCCAAAATTATTTCAAAATCATGTCAATGTCAAGAGTAAAAAAGGAGCAATTTCCTCTCTTTATAAACAACTTAAAAATGTTTATCCAAATTTAAAAGATACTTTTAAAAATGAATTATTAAATATTAATAACTATACTTTGAAAGTATTTAAAAATAGTATAGGTTTTATAAAACTTCATAAGCCACTTAGTACTTATAATAATATTTCTATTGTTATTTTAGAAGAACCTATTTTATGGGATAACGAAACATTTCAAATTATTATTTTGTACTCTTGTTTAGATAGTGAAAATATGCTTTATAATTCTTTCTATAATACATTAAACTCAATTTCACAAGATGATGATATTTTGAACAAATTATTATCTCATCCAAGTTATACAACTTTTTTAGAAATACTTGTTAATTATAAGAAAAAATAAACCACTTTCTTTTGTGAAAGATTTATAAAATTAGCTTTCAATATTTTGTTTTCTGTTTTTTTATAAAATAATCATTTGACATAGAAGAAAATTATATTTTTTAGACATATATAATATTCTTATAATGTTCATAGAAATCTTATTTATTATGTAATATGATTTTTATGAACTTTTTATATATTAGATAATTTGTAAGCGTAAAATGAAAAAGCCCTATTATAGACTAATAATATTAACTATAATA
>CAJUJC010000140.1 GCA_910586805.1 uncultured Erysipelotrichales bacterium
TAAGAGGTAAAGAAATAGGCAGAGAAGAAGGTAAAATATTAGGAAGAGTTGAAGGTGAAAGACAATTTGCACAAAAATTATTTGAAGATGGGGTTCTTACTAAAGAACAACTTGATCAATACATGAATGATATTAAAGTATTAGGGTTTAATTAATTTGATAATAATGACTATATTAAATAGTGAGTTAAGTGGATAATAAGGATTTAAAAAGACATAAGACTGATACAATTATTTTGTATCAGTCTTAATCATTTGTTCTTTAATCAGTTGAAGAATATTTCTAAAATTTTTAGTTGCATAATCTGTTGCATCAATACAATAGATAGGTTTATGCGTTTTTAACATTAAATAAGATTCTTTATAAGCAGCTTGAGGAGCTAAATATATAGCGTCAAAATGAGAGTGATTATTTTCCAATTGCATTAAAGATATAGCGGTCAACCTTAAAGGGGTATTTTCCATTTTACATACTTCTTGAATTTCCTCAACAAATATTGAAGAAGATAAACCACCAGTACAGCATAATGCAATTTGATATATCTTTTGTTTGTTATGATAAATTAGTGATTCATAAAATTGTAAAAAAAGATGACTTGCTTGAAGTAGATTTGTGATTTCAAAGTGAAGATAAAAGATTTGATTGCCATATATATCTTGAATACTTTGTTCAACAATATTGTTATTCCATATAACTATTTTACCAATCACTTGGTTCATTTGAAAAAGAAGAATATAAGATAATGAATCTTTATAACTGACTTCGAAATGAATATGATCCTTTTTGTATGTAGATTGGTTTAAAGCAATCCATTGATAAAATAATGAGGGGTATACTGACTGATAAAATTCTTCTAACATAAAATCACCTTCTTATATAATCATAACTTAGATTCAAATAAAAGTCTTATTTTTTCACTGGTAGAAAATAAAAATTTATTTTTCATGAAATATTTAATATTATAATTAAGTACATATTTTAAAAGTATAAAATTAGTAAAGATGTATATAAAATAAAGATACTTTTTTATTGGATTTTCTTTTATCTTAAAATTAAATAATACTCCTAAAAAAAATCAAAAAAAAGAGAGGTTTAGTTTATTATCTGAAATAAATATGCTAAAATGAAGTGAGGTGATGGTATATGGAAAAAAGAATATTTGTTATATCAGATCTTCATGGGCAATTTGTTTTATTACAATTGTTGTTAGAAAGAATAAACTTTACTGATAATGATGAGTTGTATATTTTAGGTGATATCATGGATCGTGGTCCTAACAGTATAGATATTTATTATTTTGTACAAGCAATGGATAATATCCATATGCTTAAAGGAAATCATGAAATTATGATGCGACAATCCATGCTTGCAGCCTTAAAGTATAATGACCTAGATTCAGAAAGATCGAATCCATATCGTTTATGGAAGCAAAATGGTGCATTAAAAACAATAAATAGCATTAGAGAATATTTACAAAAGGATAGTATCCCTTATTCTGAATATTTTGATAATAAACGTACTTTTGTGCAAGAGTTGGTTGATTTTATTGATTCATTGCCAAGTTATTATGAATTAGATTTTCAAGGTAAACATTATGTTATGGTTCATGCAGGAGTGGATCCTGAATTGCCACTTGAGGAAAATGATGAAGAGATTTTAGCGTGGATAAGAGAATACTTTTATCTTAACGAAGCAAATCCTGAGTATACTTATATATTTGGGCATACACCGTGTTGCTTTATTAATGATGATGGTTCATTTGATGTATGGTTTGATCCTGATTACAATAATAAAATAGCCATTGATGGCGGGTTGGCAGTTGGTGAAAAGGGACAGTTGAATTGTCTATGTTTAAATGATTATTCAATTACAGTATTAAAATATTCTGAAGGGCAAGAGGGAACTATTTTATGAGATCAGCCTTTTATAACTTGATTAACTTTATCAATATGACCAATGTCCATGATGTTTATTGGGGAGCAGCAAAGACTATTCTTCTTAATATTTATCAAATTCCAAAGTGTACAATTACTGATGTTGCAGATATGTGTTTTGTATCTACTGCAACAATATCAAGATTATGTAGAAAGCTTAATTATGAATCTTTTGCAGATTTTAAAAATGATATTATTATGAATTTGAATTTCTTTAATGAAGATGCAAAAAGGTTATTATTTGATCATCAATTGCCTGCAAAAGAAACAATCAATGAAGGAAAGGAAATCTTTAGAAATCATTTTCAAAATATTATTCATAATTTACAAGACACATATGATAATATTCAATATGAAGATTTAATGAAAATTGTTGATAAAATTCATGATTCAAGTAAAATTTGTTTTGCTGGAAATTTTTTTACACAATCAGTATCTATGCAACTTCAAATTGAATTATCTTATTTAGGAAAAGATTGTGTGGCTATGTATCCACTTGAACAACAAAGAGAAATTTATAAAACACTTACAAAAAATGATACGGTCATTATTTCTTCAATAGCAGGAGGCTTCTTTCATGATCATCCTGATGTTATGAGAGATATTTCTAAAACACCAGCTTATAAAATTATTATTACACAGTTAGATACTTTCCCTTATAGTGATAAAGCTGATATGATATTAAGAGTTGGTAATAATCATCATTCCTTGATTGGAAAATTTTCTATTACTTATATATTTGAAGTGTTAGAAGCTTTGTATCATTTAAAATATGGGACAAAAAACAAATAAAAGTTGAAATGGACATTATGCCATCTCAACTTTTTTCTAATGTTTGTGTTTTTAGTGTAACAATTAAAATTTGATTTTTTGAAAATAATTTATATGGAAAAGATTCTGGACCTGAAAAACCATTAGAAACAATTAATGTAGAACCTTTTTCTTCATATGTTCCATGATTATAAACTTTTGCACCCTCTTGAGAAATGAGAGGTCCAAAATAAGGAATGTAAATAGAACCGCCATAACTATGCCCTGATAATTGTAAATCAACTTTTCCTTTATGATTAGCAAATGTGTCAGGCTCATGTGCAACACATAATTGAATAGTTTTAGAATTTGTGTCAAAATCTGCAATTTGGCTTTTGTTATTGACAGCAATAAGTGTTAATGAAGTATCTTTATAGTATAAAGTACGTGCTTCATTGTCCAAAACTTCGAAACCACCATTTTGAAGTGTTTGAATAGTTTCTGCTTTGGCATCTTCATCCTTATCACCTAAAATGGCGAATTTCCCATATTTACATACAATCTTTTTAAGTAGTGCTGAAACATCTTTTGATTGAAATATTTTTCCATCATAAAGGTCCCCACCAAAAATAACTATATCAAAAGGTCGCTTATTTAAATCGTTAATAGCTTTTTCTAAAGTTTTTAATCCTGCTTTTTCATTTAAATTTAAATCACTAATATATGCTATTTTCAATCCATTTAACGAAGAAGTGATTTTTTGATGTGTATAAGTTTCATTTGTAATTGTATAAGCAGTTGGTGAAATAAAATAAGTTGTATATGTGAGATATAAAATTCCAAAAACAATAATTAATAATATAAATTTTCTAATTATTTTAAAAAATTTCATACTTTTTTGTTC
>CAJUJC010000141.1 GCA_910586805.1 uncultured Erysipelotrichales bacterium
GATGAGTATTTAGAAGCCATTGAAGAATTACATAAACAAGGTATTCAAGTTTATGGTGATATTGTTTTGAATCATAAAATGGGTGCTGATGATATACAACTTGTTAAGGCTTATGAAGTGAATCAAACAAATAAAAATGAAATAACGAGTCAAGAAGAAATCATTGAAGTTGCGACTGTTTATACATTTCCTAATAGACATAATATGTATAGTGATTTTAAGTGGGATTGGACTTGTTTTAGTGGTATTGATTATGATTTAAAGACAAAACGTCATGTTACATTTTTGTTTAAGGATAAAACATGGAATAGTGAAGTTGATAGTGAAAATGGAAATTTTGATTATTTAATGGGCGCAGATATTGATTTTTCTAATCAAAGAGTTATTAATGAGTTAAATAATTGGACACGATGGTATTTGAATACGACTCGCTTAGATGGATTTCGTTTAGATGCAGTGAAACATATTCCTTCATATTTTTATAAAGATTGGGTACAAAAGGTAAGAGATGACTTTCATCAAGAATTTTTTACAGTAGGGGAATATTGGCATGGAGATGTCAATCGATTATTGGACTATTTAAAGAAAGTTGATTATAGAATTTCTTTATTTGATGTTCCTTTACATTATCATTTTTATGAAGCTTCATATGCTAATGGGAATTACGATATGAGTCAGATTTTTAAAGGAACACTTGTTTCATGTGCTTGTCAAAATGCAGTGACATTTGTTGATAATCATGATACACAACCATCACAAGGTTTACAATCTTGGGTTGCTGATTGGTTTAAACCTTTGGCTTATGCTTTGATATTATTACGACAGGAAGGCTATCCTTGTGTTTTTTATGGGGATTATTATGGTATTCCTTATCATTCTATATCTTCTCAAAAAGATATGATTAATCATATGTTATATTTAAGAGAGAATTATGCATTGAATAATCAAAGAGATTATTTTGATGATCAAAATATGATTGGATGGGTAAGAGAAGGAAGAAAGAGTGGTCCATTGATTGTTATAATGAGTGATAGTGTTGGGGGAATGAAAAAAATGTTTGTAGGAAAAGAATATAAAGGATTTTCTTTTTATGATTCGCTTTACCATATTAAAGAAAATATAGTGATTGATGAAGAAGGTTATGGATGTTTTCAATGTCTTGGCGGAAGTGTGAGTACATATATACTGAAAGTAGGCGATAAGAATGAATAAAAAAGGATTATTGTTTATTCATATAGCAGTTTTGTTGTATGGATGTTCTAGTTTCTTTGTGAAATTAATTCCTATGTCTGTTTGGGTATTAACATTAGGAAGAGCATTGTTTTCTATGATTTTTTTATATTTCTTTATGAGAGTGAAACACTTAGATTTTAGGTTAAGTCGTTTAAGAGATTATTTTTGGAATATATTGGCAGGTTTGTTATTAACAATTCATTGGTTTTTCTTTATTATGTCAGTACAGGTTTCAAAAGTATCTATTGGAACAATCACTTTTGCAACATATCCAATGTTTGTTATGTTTATAGAACCTTATGTATTTAAAGAAAAATTTCAATATAAAAATCTTATTTCTCTTGTTATGATTTGTATAGGAATTGCTTTTTTGATTCCTGCATTTGAACTTGATAATATGGTCACTTTAGGTATTATTTATGGTATAATCAGTAGTTTATCATTTGCTATTTTATCTACAATTAATCGTAGATTAGCTTTGAAGTATGAAGGTGTTGTTATTACGTTTTATGAACAAACAGTTTCTGTCCTTGTTATGACTCTTATTATTTCTTTTATTAGACCTTATTTAGGAGAAGGAAATGTTATTCATTTTATTGAACTCATTATTTATGGTGTAATTTTTACAGCGATTGCACATTCTTTGTATGTGAGTGGTTTGACAAGTGTGAAAGCACAAACGGCAAGTATTATATCTGTTTTAGAGCCTGTATATAGTATTTTTTTAGCTATTTTGTTTTTGGATGAAAGATTGTATTATCAAGAAATGATAGGAACACTTTTTATTTTAGGAGCTGTTATTTTTACAACAATGATGAATCGTAAGGTGGAATCTGTATATGAAGAATAAACAATTAAAAACAATATGTACATTAGCATGGCCTTCGATTGTGCAAGAGGCATTAAATACAATTGTTACATATGTTGATACAGCAATGGTAGGAGCGCTGGGAGCGAGTGCTTCTGCAGCAGTGGGATTAACTTCAACAGTAGGATGGTTAGTTGCAGGATTATCTATTTCATTTGGTATAGGTATATTGGCTGTATGTGCTCAGGGAGTAGGAGCAAGTGATGAAAAGAAAATAAGAATTGCAGGACAACAGGCTTTTTTTATGACAATGATTGTTGGAACAATTCTAACAATTGTATGTATTGGAATTTCTCCTTATTTACCTACGTGGTTAGGTGGAGACGTTTCGATTAGAGAAGAAGCTTCGTTATATTTTATGATTATTTCATTACCATTATTATTGAGAACAGCTATTTTCATTTTTTCATCGGCTTTGCGTGGTGTGAGTGATATGAAAACACCAATGTATATTAATTTATATATGAATGTTATCAATATTGTTTTAAATTTCTTGTTGATTTATCCTTCAAATCGTTATTTAGGGTTTTGGATACCTGGTGCTTCTTTAGGTGTTAAAGGAGCAGCCATTGCAACAGCTATTTCATTTACATTTGGAGGAATACTGATTTCTTATCGTTATTATAAAAATAAAAATTTTCAAATTTATCAAACAGGTGTCCATTTCAATAAGAATGTCTTTCAAGAATGTTTACGTATTAGTATCCCAGTATGCATGGAACGAAGTGTTATATGTTTAGGACATATTACGTTTGCATCATTAGTTGCAAAGTTAGGTGTTGTTCATTTTGCAGCACATACAATTGCTTTGCAGGCTGAACAAGCTTTCTATATTCCAGGTTATGGATTTCAAAGTGCAGCAGCAACATTAGTTGGTAATGCTGTTGGAGAAAAAAATGAAGTGAAAGTGAAACAAGTGACATATTTGATTTGCAAGATGACCTTTTCATTAATGATTATTGCTGGTATTATATTGTTTGTTTTTGCTGAGTCTTTAATGTCTTTCTTTACACCACATGCAGATGTTATTCGTTTAGGGACAAGTGTTCTAAGAATTGTATCTATTTCTGAACCTATTTATGGAGTTTTAGTTATATTAGAAGGAACGTTTAATGGAATGGGAGATACAAAAGCACCATTTGTTTATTCTTTGATGACAATGTGGGGAATTAGAATATTAGGATCTTGGATGATGATTCATGTTTTCCATTTTGGTTTAAAAGCAGTATGGATGATGATGGTATTAGATAATGTTGCTAGATGTTTATTACTTACAACACGTTTCTTTCAAAAAAAGTGGACTTATAGATTAGAATAAAAAGAAACCAGTTACTACTGGTTTCAGACTGTTGACAAAATCAAAGTTAACAGTCTTTTTTGGTATGCCGGGCATGGCATATATCTAGGTGGTGCAAGTCCACTGTGGGGG
>CAJUJC010000142.1 GCA_910586805.1 uncultured Erysipelotrichales bacterium
ATCGTTATCATCAGTTGGATAAGTTTCTTCAATAATATCATATCGATATGGATAATGATAAACAATATCTTCTAATGTATATAAATTCATTTGAGCTAAAATATTATATCTTTTTTCAGTTGTTTTTAATAAATATATATCCATTTGCATCACCGTTTCTATTCTATAACAAATTTAAAAAAAAAGATACTAAAGTATCTTAAATAAATATCAAAAGTAACAATGTTGTGCATAGGACACCTATAATAATGCTTAAAGAATTAGCAGTGGCTGGCATATCTCCATGATAACCTATCTTTTTTGAAAACACTGCTGATACTGTTGATAATGGTGCAAAATAGGAAAGAATAAGGATTTTTTTAGCAAGAATAGGTATTGGTAAAAGAAAATAAGTAATACACGATAATACAATTGTACCTATCATTCTAAGTGTTATAACCCTGACTACATTTCTTGTTTCAGTAGGTGAAATTTTTAATTCCATCATTAATCCAATCATCAACATAGCCAAAAAACTGTTTCCAGCACCAATGGTTGAAGTTATTGATAAAAGAAAGGCAGGAACTGGGATTTTAAAAATAGCCAGGATAAAGATAATCACATAGACATCAAAAGGAATCGAAGAAAATAATTTTTTTAATAAATCTCCTATCTTAAAGTCGCTTTCTCCACTTGCAACATATGAAGACATCGCATATGTTATTCCAAGCCCCATTAAAGCATTTCCTATATCAAATGAACATAAATAAACAACACCTAATCCTGGAAAGAAACTTTGCACAAATGCTAAGGCAAAATTCCCAATATTATATCCTGAAACATTCAGCATATATGTTCCCCTCATAATACCACTCTCTTTTTTCATTGCATAATTTCCAATAAATATCATAATAACATTAGATAAAATACCTATACAAATCAACACAAAAATCAAAATATTCAATTCAATACCACTCGCACTTGTAAGCAATGCGCATGGTAATGTTATATTCATAATAATCGTAGCAAGAACATTAGCATCTTCTTTTTTGAGAATTTTTAATTTTTTTAATGTATATCCCATAATAATTATAAGTACAAATGTCAACGATCTTATAAATACATCTTGCATACTATCCCCCTACTTTCGCACATATTATAACATCGATTCATATTTAAAAATAATTTGGTTCAAATTTTGAAAAAACTTTTTATAACCAAATCTTTTATATGGTATAATGAACAAAAATGGAGGGATGCAACATGATTAAAGCTATATTTTTTGATATTGATGGAACATTGGTAAGTTTTAACACTCATCAAATTCCTCAATCAACTTTTGAGACTTTATATGATTTACATAATAGAGGAATTAAATTATTTATAGCAACTGGTAGAGGAAAAGATGGTTTAGATGTTTTAAATCATTTTCCTTTTGATGGATATATCACATTAAATGGTCAATATTGTTATACAGAGGAACAATTAATTTATGAAAATACGATTGTTAAAGAAGATTTGCAATCTTTACTCAATTATCTCGATAAAAAACCTTTCCCTTGTGGTTTTACTGAAGAACATACAAAATATTTTAATATGAGAGATGAACGTGTTGATGAAATTCATCGCATTACACACAATGATGATCATCCTTCAGGTGATTGTAGCGAAGTCATTCATCACAAAGTGTATCAATGTATGTGTTTTATAAGTGAAGATGAGGAAAAAGAACTCCTTAAAGTTATGCCTCATTGTATCTCTGCACGTTGGCATCCTTTATTTTGTGATATTTCTCCTATTGGAGGAACAAAACAAAAAGGAATTGATAAATTTTTAGAATATTTTAATATCCCATTAGAAGACACAATGGCTTTTGGTGATGGAGGTAACGATATTCAAATGTTAAGTCATGTACCCATCTCTGTGGCAATGGGAAATGCAAATGATGAAGTCAAAAAACTAGCTGATTATGTTACAGATACTGTTGACCATGATGGTATTTATAAAGCAATTGAATACTTTAAAAAAGAAAATAAATTATAAACAAAGAAAGGTTCATCAACGAACCTTTTTTAACATATTTAAAAATTTTTGAGATGCTTGTGAAAATGTCTGATTCTTTTTCCAAACAATAACATTTCCTACATTGAGTTCTGGACAAAAAGGAATAAACTTTATTTTTGAGTCATTATGAAGATGAATAATTTTATCAATTGTTAAAGCGATACCTAGTCCTTCTTCTACCATAACTGCAGCATTATTAACAAGATTAAAAGTAGCTACGCAATTCAATTTATCAAAATCAACACCTGCCCATGATGCAATCTCATTTCTTACAATTGTTCGTCTAGAAACAAGCAATGAAGCATTTATTAAATCATCAGGTGTGAGATACTCTTTTTGACCTAAGAGGCTCTCTTTTAAAACCAAGGCCCCCAACGATCCTTTTCTTTTAGTCTTATGAAATCATATTTTTCTATATCAACAGGTTCTACAAGCAACCCAAAATCAAGCAACCCTTTATCTAATTTCTCTTTCACATCATCGGCATTGCCACTATATATATGAAATTGAACATGAGGATAAAGTTCATGAAACTGTTTCATCACTTTTGAAACACTATGCATTGCTCTTGTTTCTCCACCACCAATAAATATCTCTCCATGAACCATATTATCTTTATTTAAAAACTCTTTTTCCATTTTATGAGTTAATGTAATAATCTCCTCAGCTCTCTTCTTTAACAACATTCCCTCATCAGTTAAAGTCAATCTGTGTTTACCACGAATAAACAACTGAGCATCTAGCTCTTTTTCAAGTTGCATTAGCTGTCTTGATAAAGTTGGTTGTGTAATATGTAATACATTTGCTGCTTTTGTTATATTTTCTTCTCTCGCTACTGTCAAAAAATATCTTAATACTCTTATTTCCATAATATCACCTACTCTATATCATTATTTTATCATTTCTTTATATTTATTGATAGCCATTTTTTTGATATAAAACAAGATTATAGAAGAGACAATATAATAAAAAATATATTAAAAAAAGAAATTATAACAAATAAACTTTTTAGAAAGTTAGTTTAAAATCTTATAAATATCTTCTTCATTATTCACGTCAAATATTCTTATAACCAACTCATTTAATTTATCTTCATCACTCTTCTTAATCTCTAATATCAATTCCTTTGATATGTGTCCTAACTTTGATATTAATTGTTGAATTAATGTTTTTGTTAAAGTTTTTCGAATTCCAATCATTTCACCTTCCTCTATTCCACGTTGTTTTAATTCATCTAATGATCTACACATATGTATTTCCTCCCTTTCTTGTATCTTTATGTAATTGTATAATTCTTCACTCTTTACTATTGATGCGACAACTAATGCTATATCCT
>CAJUJC010000143.1 GCA_910586805.1 uncultured Erysipelotrichales bacterium
TTATTTGGAGCGAGGGCACCAAAAGGGCAAGAGTTAGAAGATCATTATTTTGGAAGTTTGAAGCGTAAAGTTGCAGCATTTATGAAGGAATTAGATCAGGAATTATGGAAATATGGAATCCCTTCTAAGACAAAACATAATGAAGCTGCACCTGCTCAACATGAAGTTGCTTGTGTATATAGAAAAGATAATATTACAACTGATAATAACCATTTATTGATGTCACTGATGCAAGATATTGCAAAGAAACATGGATTAAGATGTTTATTACATGAAAAACCTTTTGAAGGTGTTAATGGTTCAGGAAAACATAATAACTGGTCTGTTATTACAAATACGGGAGTTAATTTGTTTAATCCAGGAAAAAATCCAGCGAAAAACCTAGCGTTTTTAGCAGCTTTGGCTTGTACAATTAAGGGAGTAGATGAATATGCTGATTTATTGCGTATGACAATTGCATCAGCAGGAAATGATCATCGTTTAGGTGCAAATGAAGCACCACCAGCTATTGTTTCTATGTTCTTAGGTGAAGAGTTAGATAAGATTATAGATGCGATTATTGAAGGTAAAGAATTGGATGATATTCAAACAGGTCGTTTTCAAACAGGAGTATCAGTGATTCCTGATTTTGCAAAGGATAATACTGATAGAAATAGAACATCACCATTTGCATTTACTGGAAATAAATTTGAATTTAGAGGTGTTGGTTCATCACAATCAATTGCTGGACCTAATACGATGCTAAATACAATATTGGCTGAAGAAATGGAAAAGATGGCTGATGAAATCGAAAGTGGAAAAATGCCTATTGAAGTTATTAAGGAATTTTTAACTGAACATAAACGTATTATTTTCAATGGTGATGGATATTCTGCTGAATGGGAAGAAGAAGCTGCTAGACGTGGACTTCATAACAACAAAAATACAGTAGAAGCAATGCAATGTTTAAAAGATGAAAAGAATATTGAAATGCTAGAAAGAATGGGAGTTTACTCAAGAACAGAATTATCATCTCGTTATGAAATCCTGTTAGAAAATTACAATAAAACAATAAGATTAGAAGCATTAACGACTTTAAAAATGGCTAGAAGCCAAATTTATCCAGCTGCCTTGAATTATTTAAAAGAAATGACAAATACTGCATTGAATGTTAAAGAAATAGGAATAGATAGTCATTATATTGTAGAAGATGCTAGAGAATTATCGAATTTGTTGTCTACAATGAAAATCAAAATGAGTGATCTTGAAAAAGCAATTTCTTTTGCTGATCAATGTGAACAAGGTGTTTATGAAACTGCTGTTTTGTGGAGAGATGAAGTTTTTACAAAAATGAATCTATTGCGTAAAATTGCAGATACTATTGAAGAACACGTTGATGAAAAATATTGGCCAATGCCAACATATGTAGATTTATTATTTGGAATTTAGAAGTAACTTTTGTTACTTCTTTTTTTGCGTTTGTCGAAAGTAAGTGATATAATTATATATACAGTAGGAAAGGAGCGATTTTATGCAAGCAAGATTATATATGCCTACAGATTTAGAAGAGGTTGTTCAATTATTTTACGATAGTGTTCATGAGGTGTGTGCAAATGATTATACTTCTGAACAATTAGATGCTTGGGCTCCTCGAGATGCTGATGTTTATCATTGGGAAGCATCTTTGAATAAAAGTCATACTTTGGTTGTAGAAGATGATGGGATTATTGTAGGATTTGGAAATATTGGAGAAAGTGGATATGTTGATAGACTTTATGTTAAGCAAAGTCATTTGCATAAAGGGGTAGCAACACTTATTTTAGATCATTTAGAAAAATATGCAAAGGCTAAAGGGTATACATTTATGGATACTGCAGCCTCAATTACTGCAAGACCATTTTTTGAAGCGAGAGGATTTGTTGTGATTCAATCTCAATTTGTTGAACGTAGAGGTGTGAGATTACGTCGTTATTTAATGGAAAAACAAATATAAGAAAAGAATGTCATTGAAAGACATTCTTTTTTAGAATAAAAATAAATAATATCATAAGAAATGCACCTGTTGTATCAATCATAACATCAATAGGAGAACCAGCTCTACCACCAGTAAAGAGTTGATGAAATTCATCAGTGCAGGCATATAAAAATGAACATATGAAAGAAAATAAGTAAATTTTATTTGTAGGAAATTCACTTTTATAAAAACCATATATAAATGTAAGAGAGAGTATAGCATATTCACTCATATGAGCAACTTTTCTTATCAAAAATTCAGAAATTGTTATATGTAAATGATTTTGTATCCATAAAACAATTTGTGTACTTAATCCTGATGATTCACTTCCTGTTTGATTAGAAAATCCAAATATGATTATCATAAGGAGAAAAGATGGAATAAAATATTTTAATTTTTTCATACAATCACCATAGTGTATTATAAAAGAACTTGTCATAAAAGACAAGTTCTAGTCACTTAAATCAGCACCGTTTGTTGCAATAACTTTTTTATACCAATAGAAAGAATCTTTTCTATATCTATCTAAAGTTTTTAAATCAAATTCATCTCTATCAACATAAATGAATCCATAACGTTTAACCATACCTTCATGTGTAGAAATTAAATCTACTGCAGACCATGGACAATATCCCATCATTTCACATCCATCAGTAATAGCTTCTTGGACTTGAATAATATGATCTTGATAATACTTAATTCTATATGGATCATGAACTTTTCCATCTTCAGTTAATGTATCATAAGCTCCTAATCCATTTTCAGTAACAATCATTGGTAAACGATATCTTGAATACATTTCTCTAATTGTTGCTCTAAATCCCATAGGGTCAATTTCCCATCCAAATTCAGTAGTTGGTAAATAAGGGTTTCTATATCCTCTATAAACACCAGCTTCACCACGTGCAGTTTGTTGATCAGCACCTGGATTGATAGTTTCAGTTCCATCACTTGCTTCACAAGTTGCAGTGTTATAATAATTGAATCCAATAAAATCCGGATGTCCAGATTTTAAAGCTTCTGCATCTCCTTCACCAAATTCAGGACAAGCATCATGTTCTTCTAAATAAGACCATACTAAATTATTATAAACACCATAAACTGCCATATCTAAATATAACCAGTTTCTAATTGCGTTATAGTTTTGTGCAGCTAAGTTATCTTCTGGTTTACAGCTTGCTGGATAAACCAATGAAATATTTGGAGCAGGTCCAATTTTAGCTCCTGGTAACATTTCATGACATAAAGCCATAGCTTTTGCTTGGGCAACCAACATATGACGATTTTGTTGGTAAGTTTCTTTTAAGATATTAGTGCATCCTGCAGGAATATGTAATGTTCCAATAAC
>CAJUJC010000144.1 GCA_910586805.1 uncultured Erysipelotrichales bacterium
TGTGAGAGGTCGAAAATAAATAAACAAATTATTTATTTTCTCCTACTCGATTATAATTAGATTATGGAAAACACGATTTTTACATAATTTAATTACAGTAATCATTATAACGCATTTCAGTTATCTGGGTGCTTTAAATAATCGTGTGTGTGGGATTAAAAATGCTTTAAATTTTTGTGTAAAGAATAGGATAAAGGAAAAGAAGTTGAACGAAATCACCTTCCTAAAAAGTTATTTTGTTACAGCCTCTTTTTGTTGTATATTCTATTCTTTTGCGTTATAATTAATTTTGTTATTGGGGTGTAGCCAAGTGGTAAGGCATCAGACTCTGAATCTGACATTCCTTGGTTCGAATCCAAGTACCCCAGCCAATATGTGTTTAAGAACCGATAGGTTCTTTTTGTTTTCTAAAGTGGCATAATGTTAGTTTTCGTTGCTAGAGAATTGTTGTGTTTTGATATACAATGAAATTGAAAGAAGGGATATTTATGAGTATTGGAAAAAAATTATTATCTTTAAGAAGAGAGCTTGAACTTTCTCAAGAAGAAATGGCGAAGTCTTTGTATGTATCAAGACAAACAATTTCTAAATGGGAAAGTGATCTAAGTCTTCCAGATATGAAAACAATATTATTAATAAATGAGTTATATCATGTAAGTATTAGTGATTTATTAGGCATTAATGAGGAGAAAGAAAGCTCTATTGAACAACTTTATGAACAAATAAATCTTGTAAATAAAAATTTAGAAAAGGATAAACAAAAAAGGATGATATTTGAAATTATACTTATTGTTATTTGTTTATTATGTTTATGCTTTTCAGTAATGATTTTATTGAAAAAGAATACAATTGTTAATAATTATCAAACTCCATCATATAATGAAGAAAAAAGTTGGTGTAGTTATACAAATATGGAAATTCAATCCTACAATTTAGATAAAAGGATGATGAATGTTGATATATATTGTGAAGTAGATTATACATATGCCAATAGTCATATCATGTGTTATCTTGTCGATGTTCAAGGAAATGAGTATGAATATCAGTTATCACCTACCAAAATAAGTAATCAATATGTTTATACAGGTGAGATCCCACTAAGGGATTATGAAAAAGGGACATTTGTTATGAAGAAGGATGATTTAACTTTGTCTTATTCGTTCGATGGGTCTCATTATATGAGTGAAATTTTAGAAAGATGCATTAAAGTATCGTTACCTGAAGAACCATTAGAGTCTGGTAGTTATAAAGTGAATATGAAAAAAATTGAATATAAATTTGGTAATTTCTATGAAGGTGAGAATGTGAATATAAAAGGAAAACTTCAGGGAATGATAACATTGCAAATTAATAATTTTGGTAAGAAAAGAGAATATTTAAATAAAACAATTCTATTAGAAAAAGATCAAAGTTTTCAATTAGAAAAATCATTAAGTCAATTAGAAGATGTATCAACTTATTGTAAAATACAAATAGAAAATGATATCTATGAACTACAAAAAAATGCAAAGGTTATGGATAATTTTTATACAGTAGAAGACATTGAGTTATTTTAGACTATAATTCATTTTTCCTTTGATATTTTGCGTATTTATATGTATAATCTAATTGGAATATAAATGAATAATTTCATAAGAGAATATATAGATTATAAGAGAAAGGAAGAAAATGATGTCTGAAAAAGTCATTGCCATAGAAGGCGGATATAAATTAAATGGAACTGTCCGTATTAGTGGTGCTAAAAATGCTACTGTGGCTTTAATACCAGCGGCTGTTTTGGCTGATGAACCTGTTGATATTTATGGTGTTCCTGAAATTTCTGATGTAGAAGCTTTAGCAACACTTTTAAGAGAGTTAGATTGTGATGTAAAAATTGAAGGTGAGGATATTAGAATTGATCCTTCACATATGAAGGAAATTCCTCTTGTGAGTGAAGCTGTTAATAAACTAAGAGCATCTTATTATTTTATGGGTGTTTTATTAGGGAAATATAAAAAGGTAAAAATTAGAATGCCAGGAGGTTGTTATTTAGGACCTCGTCCTATTGATTTGCATTTAAAAGGATTTAAGGCATTAGGTGCAACTATTGAGTATGTTGATGATTGTTATATTATTGAAGCAGAGGAATTGATTGGAAATAGTATTTATTTAGATTTTGCTTCTGTTGGAGCAACAATCAATATTATGTTTGCAGCAGTGAAAGCAAAAGGAAAAACAATTATTGAAAATGCAGCTAAAGAACCAGAGATTATTGATGTTGCTAATTTATTGGTTAAAATGGGTGCTAAAATTAGAGGTGTTGGTACTGATACAATTACGATAGAAGGTGTAGAAGAGTTGCATGGAACTTTTCATGAAATCATTCCTGATCGTATTGAAGCAGGAACTTTCTTAATCATTGCAGCAGCAGCTGGAGAAAAGGTTATTATACAAAATATCATTCCACAGCATTTAGAGGCGCTTATTTCTAAGTTGAAAGAAATGGGCGTAAAAATGGAAGTTGTTGGGGATAGTATTATTGTTTATGGAAGTGAGGAGCCTTTACAAAATATAAAAGTTAAAACACAGATTTATCCAGGACTTGCAACTGATTTACAACAGCCACTTACAACTTTAATGACACAAGCTGAAGGTATTTCACAAGTTCAAGAAACAATTTATATTGAACGTTTTAAACATTGTGAACAGTTGAATAAAATGGGAGCACATATTGAAGTTGGAGAAGCAAAAAGTACTATTTTTGGAGCAACACCATTACATGGTGCGAGAGTTATGGCAACTGATTTAAGATGTGGTGCAGCATTAGTTGTTGCAGGATTGATTGCTAAAGGAAAAACAGAGATTACAAATATTTATCATATTGATAGAGGATATGATAATATTGATCATAAATTAATTACTTTAGGTGCTCATGTTACAAGATATGAAATTGATGATTAATATTTTTAAAAAAGTGTTGAATTTAAGGATAATAAATGCTATTATAGTTTAGCAACTTACTTTGAAGTAGCAGATATTTCAAGGCGGAAGGAGATAGGAAAAATGAAACAAGGAATTCATCCAAATTATAAAAAAGTGAAAGTCATTTGTACTTCATGTGGAAATGAATTTGAAACAGGTTCAGTATTAGACGAAATTCGTGTAGATACTTGCTCAAATTGTCATCCATTCTATACTGGAAAACAAAGATTTGCAAGTGCTGATGGACGTGTTGATAAATTCAATAAAAAATACGGATTTAAATAATCACAAGGGAGAAGGAAGATGGCTCTGTGTCAAGAGTGGAGGGGGGGAAGTAACTGAATAAGTTACTTCCTTT
>CAJUJC010000145.1 GCA_910586805.1 uncultured Erysipelotrichales bacterium
TATTTGGATTGTGTTTATTTTATAGAATGAATGACATGAATTATAAAATATGAATAATAAAATACTTTGTTTAAAATCTTCTTTGTTATTATTTCAATATTTTTAATTGTTCTTTTTAAAGAAATATATATCATTGAAAGATTTGAGAAAATAGTTGAAATTCATTATACATATGCTATAATAATGAAAGACAAATTCTAAGAAAAGGAATAGTAATTATATGAAGTTGTGTAGAGAACTTGTGGATGGTGAAAACAAGTCAATGGATATAATGAACTCGCCTTGGAGAAGTAAAAATGAAATGAGTAGTTTTTATCGTATCACTGCGTTAAAGTGTTGAGGGCATGAGTTTATATATTCATGAACTAAGGTGGTAACGCGATCAAGTCGTCCTTAGATGGACGACTTTTTTATTTTAAAGGAGGAAAGGTTATGGTATTTGATCACAAACAAATTGAAAAGAAGTGGCAACAATATTGGGATGAAAATAAAACTTTTGAAACAGATGTGTGGGATTTTTCTAAGCCTAAATATTATGCTTTAGATATGTTCCCTTATCCTTCAGGACAAGGACTTCATGTTGGACATCCTGAAGGTTATACTGCAACTGATATTATGTCAAGAATGAAAAGAATGCAAGGGTACAATGTATTACATCCAATGGGATTTGATGCTTTTGGATTACCTGCTGAACAATATGCTATTAAGACAGGAAATCATCCTGAAGGATTTACATTAAGAAATATTGAAACATTTACAAAACAATTAAAAATGTTAGGTTTTTCATTTGATTGGGATAAATGTGTATCAACATGTGATCCAGATTATTATCATTGGACACAATGGATTTTTAAACAATTATATAAGGATGGATTAGCTAAAAATGTGGATATTCCAGTTAATTGGTGTGAAGAATTAGGAACTGTTTTAGCAAATGATGAAATCATTGATGGGAAAAGTGAACGTGGAGGGTTTCCAGTTGTTCGTAAGAATATGAAACAATGGGTTATTGATATCCCTGCATATGCAGAAAAACTACTTGCTGGTTTGGAAGATATTGATTGGCCTGAATCGACAAAGGAAATTCAAAGAAACTGGATTGGCAAATCAATTGGAGCTCATGTTGATTTTAAAGTTGATGGATTTGAAGATAAATTTACAGTCTTTACAACACGTTGTGATACTTTATTTGGAGCAACATACTGTGTTTTAGCTCCAGAACATGAATTGATTGCTAAAATTACAACTGAAAAGCAACGTAAAGCTATTGATGAATATGTAAAAGTATGTTCTACAAAGTCTGAATTAGAAAGAACAGAATTGAATAAGGATAAAACAGGTGTATTCACTGGCGCTTATGCTATTAATCCTGTCAATAATAAAAAAGTTCCTATTTGGATTTCTGATTATGTATTGGCTGGATATGGAACTGGTGCTATTATGGCTGTTCCAGCACATGATGAAAGAGATTATGAGTTTGCAAAGAAGTTTGATATTGATATTGTTCAAGTTTTAGAAGGTGGAGATATTTCTAAAGAAGCTTGGACTCAAGATGGTATTCATATTAATTCAGAATTCTTAGATGGTATGAATAAAGAAGATGCAATTGCAACTATGATTTCGTGGCTAGAAGAACATCAATGTGGACAAAAGAAAATTAATTATCGATTAAGAGAATGGATTTTTGCAAGACAAAGATACTGGGGAGAGCCAATACCAGTTGTGAATTTTGAAGATGGAGCTTCAGTAGCTTTATCAGATGAAGAATTACCATTAATTTTACCACCATTAGAAGATTATTCTCCATCAAAAACAGGAGCTTCTCCATTGGATAAAGCAACAGATTGGTTAAATGTAGAAGTAAATGGGAAAAAAGGAAAACGTGAAACAAGCACAATGCCAGGAAGTGCTGGAAGTAGTTGGTACTTTATGCGTTATATTGATCCACATAATCATAAAGAACTTGCTGATAGAAAGTTGTTAGATCATTGGCTACCTGTTGATTTATATGTTGGTGGACCTGAACATGCGGTTGGACATTTGTTATATTCACGTATGTGGAATAGATACTTGTATGATAAAGGATATTTATCACATCCTGAACCTTTCAAAAAATTATATCATCAAGGTATGATTTTAGGTGGAAATGGTGAAAAGATGAGTAAATCTAAAGGTAATGTTATTAATCCTGATGATATTGTTAATCAATATGGGGCTGATACATTAAGAGTTTATGAAATGTTTATGGGACCATTGGAAGCAAGTAAACCGTGGAGTGATAATGGTGTTGATGGTGCGAGAAAATGGTTAGATAGAGTTTATCGCTTGGTTATTGAATCAGATAAATTAAATGACGAAAATGATCACAGTTTAGACTATATTTATCATTCAACAGTTAAAAAAGTTACAAATGATTATGAAACATTAGGGTTTAATACTGCTATTTCACAAATGATGATTTTTGTAAATGAAGCCTATAAAGCAAAAACACTTTATAGACCATATGCTGAAAATTTAGTAAAGATGTTAAGTTGTATTGCTCCTCATATTGGAGAAGAAATGTGGCAATTGTTAGGACATGATGAATCAATTGCTTATACTTCTTGGCCTACATATGATGAATCAATGCTCGTTCTTTCAACTGTAGAAATGGCTGTTCAGGTTAATGGTAAATTACGTGCTAAGATTACTGTTAATAAAGATGAAGATGATGAAGTGGTGAAGGAAATAGCATTATCTCAAGATAATGTAAAAACACATACTGAAGGTAAAAATATTGTTAAGATTATTGTGGTGAAAAATAAGATTGTGAACATTGTCGTTAAATAAAAAACCACTGTACCGATTCGTGAAGATTTATTAAAAAGTAAGGTTTTATCAATAGTTTTTGAAATTAAATAAAACACATAACCTAACGAGAATTCATCTTGATTTACGTAAATTGAGGTGAAAATTGGCACAGTAAAATGAATTTTTTCAAGCAATTGGCACACGTGCGATCTTAGAAATGTATAGTTTATGATGAGGCGTTAGTAGAAAGCTAACGTCTTTTTTATGTGTGCCAGGCATGGCATGAATTCAGTTGGAGATAAACCAACCACAGGCAGTTACCACCAAGTGTAGTGAACCATAAGCTGTTGATAGTGATGTCATAGGCGAAGGAAGTAGTGTAACAATTTTTTTGAGCGTACGAATAGAAACTTGATGAGGCTAAATGATGGATATGGTTGCACGATAAACCAAAGTC
>CAJUJC010000146.1 GCA_910586805.1 uncultured Erysipelotrichales bacterium
GAATATAATCTTTGAGTTCTATATGACTATTATAATCATTTACCCATCTTCGTAAAGTTTCGATTGAAGAAATATTATACTTTATTGTCAAATCATCTAATGCTCCTTCTCCATTTAAATAGGCATCTACAGCCATTTGTTTAAATTCTTTGGTATATGCATTATTTGATTTCATTTCTTCAAAAGCCGACTCACCAAAAGCATTATATTTTTTTATCCACCTACGAATCACTTCTTTAACTGTACCAATTTCATCAGCTAATGAATAAGTAGTGCCTTCACCATTTAAATAACGTTTACATATTTCTATTTTTAATTCTTTTGAATATTGACTTTTTCTTCCCAATATAAAAACCCCCGTATCAGTGTTTAATTATTTACACTGTCTACTAGGGGGTTATCATATCATTATTTAATAATTTTTTTTGATTTCTTATATTTTCTCACTTTTCAAAAAAGTATTCTTATTGTATAAAAGTAAAAATACAATAATTAAAGTATACTCTTTAACAAGTATACAAATTACAATTTATTACTTACTACCTTTCACTCTTTTGACTATTGTATATGCAAATATAGATAATGTTATTAATTCAATCAGTATGATGCTTTGCACTATAAAATCTAACAGTTCAATGTTCAACAGATTTATACCTACTAAAATAATTGTACATATCTCTAAAACAATTAAACCAAACAGCCAAAACTCATAAATCATTTTATGGCATATTTATATATTTATTTATATGAGTACACAATTATAAAAAAACATGTTTTATTCAGCTTGCTGATATGATACAAAAATACCAACAATTATAAAAATCAAAGTGAGTATACCACTATTAAATAACCCAACAAAAGCTGGAACAATAATTTGAATCATTGTCTTCATAGATAATCCAACTACTGAAAAAACTGAACAAATCATTGTATATTCTGATATAAAAAAGCTTATAAAAGTTAAAATCGCACTTGTCAATCCCATTTGACGACTTGACACACCTGATATTGAAGTAACTATATTAGCTATAGCATATCCAACAACAATGTATAAAAAAGAAAAGTTCCACATTGTTGCCACAGTTAATGCTCCATGAACAATTCCTAATAATATTGCACCTAATAAGCCTCCACTAATTGTTTTCATCCATTGTTCAGTAGATAAAAACATATCATTCCCTTGCCTAAAAAATTTTTGTGCATCTTTTTTTTGCTTATATTCTTCCCAATTCATAATCTCACCTCAATTCAATAAATCTTCATATAAATTTTTTTGTTTTCTTTTCAATTTTAAAATAATATAAGTTGCTACAAAACCACCTATCATCCCTGATACATGTCCTGACAAAGAAATAGATGGAACAATAAATGAAATGACAAGCATCATAGTAACATTTGGTGCTAATTGTTTAAACACTGTCATAAATACATCTTTATAACACAATGCTAATGCTCCTAAGGAACCAATCAATCCAAAAATCACACCACTTATTCCACCACTCACAACATTTGCTTCAAATCCATTTATTAAAAACAAAACAAAAGGTAATAATGTTGTAAATAAAGCACTTACTCCTAAAATGATAATATATTCCACTCTAGATAATGTGTTTTCAATAAAAACACCCAATCCTAACATAGAATAACAATTAACAACAATATGTAACAATCCAAAATGAATAAAATTAGCAGTTATTAAACGATAATAATCACCACCAAAAGCAACCAGCAAAGGATTATAACCACCAAATGTCAAACCTTCATATGCACTCATTTCAATCCCATACATCAAAACAGAAACAACATACACAACAATACATATTCCAATAACACTATAAGTTATTGGTGATTTTTTATATTTATATAACAATTCATTCATATTATTCTTCTAAAAACTCATATATAGACATTTGATCTATAAGAATTTCTTCCTTTTCTTCAATTACTTCATTTTTTTCTACAATCTGATCTAACGTTAACAATGACAAAATATCTTCATATGTTACCTTAATTGCACCCATTTCAAGTAATCGAATATTCCCACCATATCTATCATCATTCAAAACTAATTGTTTTGTCCAATGATAATGAAAATTTTGAATTGTTGTAAACCATATCCCACCACTATTTATATGACTAGCAGTTACAAACTGTAAATCACTTAAACCACATACATATATATTTCTATCTAATGCATTAGTAACATTAAAATATGCAAATGGATCAACAGCACTCATTAAAACTAATCTTCCCTCTTTAATATACTTAGAATATGTTTTCTTTTTATCAAACATATGATCACTTACAAAACATACTGCTTTCCCACCAAGTTGTAAATGCGTCTTTAAAGCAACTGCATCAATACCTTTTAAACCACTAGAAACCAAAACTTTATCTTCATCATAAATTTTAGTCACTAAATTCTTTGTAAATGAATTAAGTCTTTTTTCCATTGTTTGTGGACCTACAATTGATACCATATTCTTCATTAAAGTTAAATCACCAACATAATACAGAAATAATGGGGCTCTTTTCTTTAAAGATGTTAATAAAACTTGAGGATAATTATTTTCATACTTTGTTGTTATCATTATCCCTTCATTTTCAAGATTTGCTAATGCAAATAATAAATCATTAACTGTTGATAGTCGTGCTATCATTTTATATGCAATATACTCATCTATTCCAACAATTTGAACAAGAGTATCTTTATTCATACCAAACAATTTAGAAGGTGTTTTCTTTACTGATGACTTTAATTTTTTCTCAACATCAAACCACTCATCTTGAGTTAAAGGAGCAGTATTATCTACAACCAAATCACCACAAAATAAAAGAACTGCTAAACTATCTAAATTTAATTGAATATTCATCATTTCTTCACCTACTTTGCCAACTATTATATCATAGAAGTCTTAAACAGTCGATAAGAGAAAATAAAAAAAGAATAGTCAATGATTCATCAACTATTCTTACTTATATTATTCTACACCCAATTTTTCTTTAACTACAGCTTGAGCAGCAGCTAAACGTGCTAATGGTACACGGAATGGAGAACATGAAACATAACTTAATCCTAATTTATGGCAGAATTCAACTGAAGTTGCTTCTCCACCATGTTCACCACAAATACCTAATTTAATGTTTGGACGAGTTGCTTTACCTTTTTCAACAGCAATTCTCATTAATTGTCCAACACCTTCTTGGTCAACTTTAGCAAATGGATCTGATTCAAATACTT
>CAJUJC010000147.1 GCA_910586805.1 uncultured Erysipelotrichales bacterium
GCTAGTTTGTCTTATGCAGAGATTAAAGCCTTAGCAAGTGGTAATCCACTTATCAAGGAGAAGATGGATTTAGATATTCAGGTAGGAAAATTGAAACTTGCAAAAGCAAATTATTTGAGTGAAAAGTATGACTTGGAAGATAAGATCATTCAATATTATCCAAAGAAAATTGCTATGATTCGTGAACAAATCAAAGGCTATGAACAAGATTTAAACTCAACCAACGAAATCGAAGATTTTGTTGGTATGACATTGCAAGGTAAATTTTATGAAGAAAAAGAACTTGCAGGTAATGCACTACTTCTTGCCTGCAAACAAGATAAAACATCTAATTCAAAAGAAATTGGACAATATCGTGGTTTTGAATTAAAGCTATCTTATGATGCTTTTTATAATCATCACGTGCTAGCTTTAAAGAAAAATGCTACCTATCAGGTTGAATTAGGCAATGATGTGCATGGAAATATTACCCGTATTGACAATGTCATTGGCTCTATTTCCAAAAGACTGGAAAGAGAAAAATCTTTATTAAATGAGGTGGAACATCAGTTTAAAACTGCAAAAGAAGAAGTACAACGACCATTTGCGAAAGAAGATGAACTTAAAGAAAAAACTGCTAGACTATCTGAACTTAATAAGGAGTTAGATATTGGTGAACAAGAAAGTGATTTAACAGATACGATTGAAGAAAACGAATCAAAAAAGGCAAAGGGTATATGCCGATAAGGATTTTGCACATTTGTTATTATAGTAGTCATTCTCCATAATTATCTATGGAGGTGAACATTATGGCATTTGTTGATTTATTGGGAGAAAATCATAGTTCATTAATAGCAGAAATCATTAACAGAATTGATGAAAAAACAACTAAGAAATTAGAAGATGAATCATCAGTTTATCAGGAATTATTAAATAAGAAAAATGAAATAACAGATCAATATCCATTTATATCTAAGTTGTTTGATAACGATGAATTAGAGAAGGAAAACTATTCAAAGGAAGATATGTTAGCCCTTCAGCAATATATTGAATATAGTAGAATTATAGATGATTATGAGCGGTTAGAAATTTATAAACTTGGTTTACATGACTGTATGCTTATGTTAAAACAAATTGATATATTCTAGTTAAACAAGTGAATATTTTTAATAAAGAGAGTCTTTAAAAGGCTCTCTTTATGCATAAAAGGAAAACCTAAATATATGGAAGAACATTCATCAATAAATGTTGAAGTAATAGAAAATAAATGAAGGAAGTAAATAACTGCTTCCTTTTATTATGAAAGGAATTTAAAACAATGAACTCAAAATTAGTAAAATTTGTACCACCAGAACATATGATTGTGGTAAAACAAGTGAATTTACTCACCTACCTTAAACAATATGAACCAAATAGCATAGTCAAGATTGGTGAACATTATGAATCAATTATTCATGAAGGATTAACCATTACGGATGAAAAATGGCAATGGAGAGATAAAAAATTAAGTGGTAAGACTGCGATTGAATATCTTGTCTTTGTTGAACAAATGACTTTCATAGATGCAGCTTATCTTTTGTTTCAATGCTTAAAACAGCGAGGAGTTGTTTGATATGGCTAGAAAAGGTATCAGTAAACAAGATTTAGCAAAGGTCAAAGAATTAGATTTACTTTCTTATTTTCAAAATTATGAACCTCAAGAATTGATTAGATATTCCAAAAGTGAATACGGAACAAAGACCTATTCTTCACTTCATATGTCCAATGGTTTATGGACTTCATGGGCAAACAGTATTAGTGGAAGAAGTGCTTTAGACTTTTTTATCAAAATTAAACACTGGGATTTTTTAGAGGCTGCATACTATCTTAAGAACTTAATTGAAAATAAAACACCCGTAAAGATTGAACAAGTCAAGCGAGTCAAACATCAATTAAGACTTCCTAGAAGAAATGATAATGAAGATATAGTTATCAATTACCTCGTCAATGAAAGATGTATTGATAAAGATATTGTAAAATACTGTATTGAAAATCATCTACTTTATGAAGATAAAAATGATCATTCTGTTATTTTTATTGGCTATGATCCTCATCGTTTAGCAAGATATGCATGCAAAAGAGCAACAGACAGCGATTTAAAACAAGATATTTATGGCAGTAATAAAGCGTATAGTTTTTCAATCACTAATCAAAGTAGTCATCATCTTCATATATTTGAATCAGCAATTGACTTGTTATCATATATGACATTACAAAAAAGAAATGGTAAATCTTATCTCAATACTAACTATTTATCTCTTTCTGGAGCAACAACTATTGGGTCATCAGTAACAGAATCAACAGTTCCTATTGCATTAGAAACATTCTTAAATAACTATCCAAATATCAAAAATATCTATTTACATTTGGATAATGATAAAGCTGGTAATGATACAGTATCAAAGATAATGTATCATTATAGCAAGTTGTTTGATATTATTAATGAACCACCTAAAATAGGAAAAGACTTTAATGAATTATTGAAGATGAAAACAAATCAAAAACAATTTTATCAAAGTCGATAAAATATATTGTTATGTATTTCAATAGATGAGATAATATATTTGATAAGTCCAAATTTACCAAATAGATTGAAGGAAATTTTTTATTTAAGTTTAAGAAGATAAGTTTTGTGCTAGTTTGGGATTTAAGAAGGAGAAAATTATGAGCAAAATATTACTGGATGGTGAAGGTGTATTTATGGCCTCATGCATAATTGAAAGAATTAAAAACAATAAATTAAATGTTATTGATTATGATGCTTTATTAAATATCATTACTGCTATTGTTCTGTGGGATGATATATACATTTTATGTGAGCCTACTAATTCTCATTTTATTACAGGAATAAACTATTTTAAACAATATAGTTCCAATTTTCATATAATAAAAGATTATCATTTTTTTCCAGGGGATTTAGAAGAAATGCTTTTTGATGATTTAAAAGCAAATAAAAATGAAGATGTAATAAATTCTTTATTAGGAGATGAATCATATTATATTTTTTCAAATGAAAAAAGACGAACTTTTAATTATTTATTTACAGCAAGTATTAAGGGGCTGGATTATATGC
>CAJUJC010000148.1 GCA_910586805.1 uncultured Erysipelotrichales bacterium
AAAACATATATACATTTAATACAATTGAAGAAATCAAAAAATTTATTGGGAACTTGTAGTTCCCTTTTTTGTGTTATTTGTCAAAAGTAGTCTATAAATAATTTTAACTTTTTATTTGATAGTACTTCCATACATGAATATATAAATTAATAGTGAGCAAAATTATATATTTTTAAAACAGTAAAATATATAAAAAAGCCATAACTTCATTATGACTCTTTCTTTAAATAATGATATTGCATACCCTCAGCAATTGGTTTTGAATACCCACCTAAATAATCTAAAATTGTATACGCAAATTCTAAAGCAGCAGCAGGTCCTCTCGCAGTTATAATGCGCCCATCTATGCACACGAGTGTATCTTGATAAATCCCTGTTGACATCTCATTTTCAAAACCAGGATAACAAGTAAAATTCTTATCAGTAATAATATCTGCTTTTGCGAGTGAAATTGGTCCAGCACAAATCGCTGCAATCCATTTATCATTTTTATAAAAATCTTTCAACAATTCAATAACTCTAGAATCATCCCTTAAAGATGTAGCCCCTGGAAGCCCACCAGGTAAAACAACCATATCAGCATCATAAACGCTTTCATCAAAGACTTTATCCATCTTTATTTGAATGTGATGAGAACTTATGACCTCTTCTTTGTCCATTCCAATCATTTCACATAAAATATTTGCTCTTCTTAAAACATCAACAACACTTAAAGCTTCTAATTCTTCAAAACCATCTTTAAATAAAACTACAACTTTCATTTTCTTCTCCTTACCAAGAAATCACTTTATTTCTTTTTTCGACATCTTTTAAACTATCTATAAACTCTTGCATAGTTATCGTTTTCTCTTTTGTTTTTTTACTATCACTTATAGTAATTGTATTCTTCTTTTCATTTAATACCAAAGGAATCATATCATAAGTTATTCTTGCATTTTCAATATAATAAGTTTGATTTTTTTTATTCTCAACAATATCTCCAACCAATAATAATGAATAAGCATTATGGGTGATTATATTTTTAGAGGACTTTATCAATGTATCATTTCCATTAGGACCTTGTAATTGAAGATATTTTATAAATGTTTGATCCATTGACATCTTAACTCCTGAGATTTTCGTTCCTTCCTTAATTGTCATTTCTATTGGCTGATAATTTTCCATATTTTCCTCTTTAGAAATTGAACCAACATATACTGAACTCAACTTTACATCCTCAGCGACAACAACTATTTCTTCATCACTTTTCACAGGCTCTTCAACTGAATCTTTATCCCTTATAAATAAATAACCTACAATAAACAAAACTACTAATCCCATACAAAATAATAAAATCATTGCATTTCGTGTTAATTTTTTCACCACAAATCACCTCTTTGTTTTATTTTATCATGTTTTGTCTTCTACTACAATCAACTACACATTTCTTTACAAATATGTTATGATTGTAAAATAAAAGGAGGCGATTCAATGATTGACAAAACACAAATCGTCAAAAATAACAAAACAATACTATATATTACATATGCAATACTTTTAGCATTTGTTGTATTTAATTACGAAACTGTTTTTTCTACTTTAGGATATATTTTATCTTTAGCTGCTCCATTCTATATAGCAATAATCATTGCTTTTATTCTTAATATTCCTATGAAAAAGATAGAACTTCTTTTATCTAAAAAAATAACAAAGAAAAATCTACTAAGAGGGCTTTCTATCACAATAACTTTATTTCTTATGATTATTATATTATTCTTATTTTCATCATTTATTATTCCAAGATTGGGTGAAAGTATTACATTAATTATTTCTAATATATTTAATTATGCTAATCGTTTAGTAACGACAATCAATGATTTGTTGGCTCAATTGAGCATTAATTATGCTATTAATTATGACTCAATTAATGAAACATTGAATAATATGAATATTGGTAATCTATTGTCTGATACTGGTAACTTGTTGGGTGATGCAGGAATTAATTTAATTTTTCAAGGTATTGGAATCTTTGGTGTTTTTATTAATGTTATTACTTCCTTTATTATGGCATTATATTTACTTGCAAACAAAGAAACACATATAAGACAATTAAAAAAATTAATTACCTTCATCTTTGGTTATAAAGATTCATTGGTGATTTTTGATATTGCAAGTGAGGCTAATCACTACTTTAACGGATTTATTTCAGGACAAATGCTAGAATGTTGTATTTTAATGATGATGATGTATGGTGGATTTAGGCTTTGTAATATTCCATTTCCAGAATTGATTGCTGTTATTATAGGTATAACTGCTTTGGTTCCAATGTTTGGTGGATTTGTAGGATTTGGAATAGGTTTTATTTTAGTTCTTGCAGTAGAACCTGCTGATGCTTTTATATTTACAATTTGTTTCTTGATTATCCAGCAGATTGAATCAAACTTAATTTATCCAAGAGTTGTAGGTGGTGCTGTGGGTATCTCAGGTGTATTTGTTTTATTATCATTAGTTGTTTTTGGAAATTTATTAGGATTCTTTGGGATGCTAATAGCTGTTCCAAGTATGGCATTGATTTATGCTGTTGGTAGTAGAATTATAAATATTGGTTTATATCGTAAGCGTATTGAAGTAACTGATAAATCAGTATATATTATTGAGGATGTTGATGATGATACACCTCATACTTATAGAGGACATTAAGAGGCTGTAACGAAATAACTTTTTTAAGAAGTCGATTTCATTCAGCTCAATGT
>CAJUJC010000149.1 GCA_910586805.1 uncultured Erysipelotrichales bacterium
TAATATCATTTCTTCTATATCTTCAGGATTGTTTCCTTTTTCTAAGATAATCTTGGTACATTGAAACAGTAGTCTGTTTTCTTCGACTCGAAAACAACTTTCATCAATATCCCTGATATCTATAATCTTGTACTTCCAGTCATTGACATACTCTTTGAAATCTTCAGGTGTATCTAGACTTTCTATTAAGCTTTCTGATGCATTCCATTTCTCATCACCACTGTAAAGAACAATTGTATAGATAGGAAGTATCTTTCTATTGTCTTTCTTTTTGTTTTTTAACTGCTGGTTATATTTGAATGCATCATATATCAGTATTCTTATTGCCATATCTCTATCAACTGTGGACTGATTCTCTATACCTATAATAACTTCTTTGCCTTTTTCTTTATATCTCATCGCAATATCTCTTCTTCTTTCTAAAGCAGTGATATTATCTTCATCAACAGCTGAGACATCAGTATCATCAAGTTCAAGATCACTTGCACTGATAACCTGCTGACCGTTATAGAGAACACCATTGATAAAGTCCGCAAAGTAGGTACAGTTTTTAAAGTAGTCCTTTAAAGTTAAATCCTGTTTTAAAATATTTAAACACATTTCTATTTTTACCTCCTTTAAATATTTTTTATATTTAATGAAGGAAATATGACAAAAGTATTATAGCACAAAACATTGCTAAAAGCAATACTATATAATTTATTCATTAGACAAACAAATTATAACATAAAGTCAATATATAATTGTCTCACATTTGTCTCAATTTTTTCTCAATAATTTCTCAACATACAAAAAAACAATGTTATCAATATATGATAGACATTGTTTTTTAATATATTTGATTATCCCCTTATTTATGTAAGGAGTGGTAAAAATAAATTTGCTAAAGACAGAAATGTTAAAAATCCTAAAATATCTGTAGTTGCTGTAAGAAAGATAGATGAGGCTAAAGCTGGATCCATCTTTAATGCTTTTAATGCAACAGGAATAATAAATCCAAATAATCCAGAAATCATAAAATTAAATGTCATGGCCATACAAATAATAACACCTAAATATATATTTCCATACATTAATGAAACAATAATTCCAGATAAACATCCAACAATAAACCCATTTAAAATACCTACACAAACTTCCTTTTTTAAAGCAGGCAAACTATCTCTTAAACGAACTTCACCTAAAGCAATGCTTCTAATTAATATAGAAAGTGTTTGATTTCCTGCATTTCCACTTGTAGCAGAAACAATTGTCATTGTTGCAGATAATGCGACAATTTGTTCTATGGTTGCTTCAAATGCCTTAATCACAAATGATGAGAAAAATGCTGTTGTTAGATTGACGATTAACCAAGGTAATCTCATTTTAATAGATTCTAATAATGTTGAATCTAAACTTTCTTCTTTATGAACCCCATGCATTTGTAACATATCTTCAGTATGTTCTTCTTGAATAACGTCAATGATATCATCTACTGTAATAATACCAAGCAATGCATTATTTTTATTAACGACAGGAATTGTTGTTAAGTCATATTTGGATACTAATAAAGCAACTTCTTCCTGATCGGTTTCAGGATGAACTGATATAACATAATCATTCATAATATCCGTTAATTGTTCATTTTGATCGCTAGATAAAATATCTCTTAAATCAGCAGTTCCTATCAATTGTCTTTTATCATTTAAAACAAAGATTGTATCAATAACCTCAGTTTTAGGAGCAATTTCTTTAATCTTAATCAATGCATCAATAATACTCAAATGAGCACCTAATGCAATATATTCAGTTGTCATTAACCCCCCAGCAGTTTCCTCATCATAACCAAGTAACTGTTCAATAACACGTTTATCGTCTGCCTTCATTAAATTAATCAAAGCTTTTCTTTTACCAATAGGCAATTCTCCTAAAATATCTACGATATTATCTTTAGGAATATAATTAAACAAAGAAAGCACACGTTTATTATCTAAATAATCAATAATTTCTAATTGTAATTCTTCATCTGATTCTTCAAGTATTTCTGCTAATTTTTCATCATCAATATGACTACATAAATATTCTAATTGATCATCCTCTAAATCTTCAATTTCTTCAGCTAAGTCAATAGCTTCAACTTGCTCATAAATATCATCAATAGCTTTTCTATCATGCTTTACCAAAGCACGCAATAATCTTTCTAATTGTATTCTTGTTTTGCTTTGCATATTTGACCTCCATTTCTTTTATAGAGATCTCATCATTGTGAGATCATACATATTCGGTTTCGGTTTGCCTTTATCCATATAATCTCACATCCTTTCATTTCAAGTATGGTTAAATTTAAGACAAAAGTCAATAAAAAAATTCTCAACATGACAATTTTTTGATATTATCAATGTAAAATGAATTAGGTAATAAAGCGACAAGTAAAAACTCATAAAATTCTTGTTTTATTTCATAAATGATTATATTTATTATATCCATTGATATAGTGATTTTTCAAAAAATAAAATGAATATAAATATATTATTGACATGATATTGGTTGTTTGAAATTGAATTTATATTTATTAAAATAGCTATACTTTATTTTGTTTCATATTTTGAAATTATCTAGTGTCATAAAATATATTAACTATAATAATAAAAAAGGAGGATAAAATAATATGGTAAGAAGTTTCCCTGAAGGGTTTTTATGGGGTGGAGCAGTCGCTGCTAACCAGTATGAAGGTGGATGGAATAAAGG
>CAJUJC010000150.1 GCA_910586805.1 uncultured Erysipelotrichales bacterium
AAATATTGCTATAAGTAAATACACTTCAAACAATCCCTCTACCCTATATATTCATATTTTTTTCTTATTTTTCTTTTAAAAAATGAAAAAAATAAAAAAGAAAACAATTTTTTCATATTTTGTATTCTTTTCTATTCCTTTATCTACATTCATATGATACATAAGTGTTTAAAATAAAGATAATTGTTCTACTGTATTTTCATATTTATATGCTTTGATGATATCACTCATCTTATAAAGTAATCCATATTTTTGACATTCTCTTTTTAAAATATTTTCTAATTTTTTATGATGAACTGATAAACATTCATATCTATACCCATAAGTTTTTAAATATCTTTCTTTCAATCCAGGATAATACTGATCAAGTTTTTTTAAATAATAGGTTCTTTGTCTATCTCTTAAAGTCACACCAAAATATCCATGAACAAATCTTGCACCACTTTCATAGGATTTCCTTACTATTTGAATCACATTTTCTTCAGTATCATTAATAAAAGGTAAGACTGGATGTAATAAGACACCACAAAATAACCCTTCATCACTTAATTTTTTGATTGCTTCAAATCTTTTTGAGGATAAACTTGCATTAGGCTCAATAATACATGATAATTCATCATCAAAAGTTGTTATTGTCATTTTAATAATGACATCATTATATTTTTGGATTTCCTTAAATAAATCAATATCCCTTACAATTAAATCACTCTTTGTTTCCAAAGAGACACCAAAATGATAATCTCTTAATAACTTTAAAGCACCACGTGTTACCTCCAAATCCTTTTCAAAAGCATTATAACTATCACTCATAGCACCCATACCTACAACACCCTTTGTACGTTTTTTAGATAATTCCAATTTTAATATATTAAGAGCATTTTCTTTCACTTTCACTGTATCAAACCCATCATTTTGATAACATTCACTTCGACTATCACAATAAATACATCCATGATGACAACCTCTATATAAATTCATACTAAAATCATTTCCAAACCAAAAATTTGGATACTTATTTTTCGATAATATTGTTTTTGTAGATATGGTTTTCATAAAATCTCCTTAATATGCAAATAGTCATCACGATTCTTATAATAGTTATAAATTCTATTTTCCTATATATTATGACAGCAAGAAATGAAATCATCAAGAAAAAAATGTCTTGCCTAAGCAAAACACCTTCTTATTAGTTAAAAAAATCTAGCCCAATATCCTTGAATAAAAATAACGATAATAACAATTGGTAAAATATATTTCAAATAAACTGCAATCCATCTTGGAAACTTAATTCCTTTTCCAGTATTAGCTTCAGTTAAGAAATAATCAAATCCCCAACCATAGCGAGAAGTACAGAAAATTAAATAAGCTAATGAACCAAGTGGTAAGAAATTATATGACACCAAAAAGTCTTCTAAATCCTGCACAAATGTACCAGGACCAAATGGATTAAAACCATTCCAAATATTAAATCCTAATGCACATGGTAATGATAGCACAAGAATAGCAATTAAATTAACAACAACAGCCTTTTTTCTTGACCAACCAAACAAATCCATACCAAATGAAATCATATTTTCAAAGACTGCAATGATTGTTGTAAGAGCAGCAAAACTCATAAAAATAAAGAATAAAGCACCCCATAATTGCCCTAGCCACATTTCATTAAAAATACTTGGTAAAGTAATAAAAACTAAACTAGGTCCACTTTCAGGATTAACACCAAAAGCAAAACAAGCTGGAAAAATTATCATTCCTGACATAAATGCAACAAATGTATCTAATGTACATACACTGATAGATTCACCTAACAAACGACGTTCTTTATCAATATAACTACCAAAGATAGCAATTGCACCAATACCTAAACTTAAAGTAAAGAATGCTTGTCCCATTGCAGCAAATATAACTTCAATGAGTCCATATTTATAAATTGGTTCTAAACTTGGAATTAAATAGAATTTTAATCCCTCAGCGGCACCAGGTAATGTTACTGCTCTTACAGCAAGAACAACAATAATAGCAAGTAAAGCAGTCATCATTATTTTTGATACTTTTTCAACACCATTTTGTAATCCAAATGAACAAACTGTAAATGCTAATATAACAACAACGATCATCCAAAAAACCTGTAAAAATGGATCAGCTAAAGATTGACTAAAAATATCAGCAACTCCTGTTGGAGCAACACCAACAAAATCTCCTCTAATCATCTTTACAAAATAAGAAAGCATCCATCCCCCTACCGTTGTATAAAACATCATCAAAAGATAATTCCCCATAGCTTGGAAATAACCAATAAATCTCCATCCCTTTTTACGAGGTTCAATCACTTCAAATGCCTTTACAGCACTCTTTTGACTTGCACGTCCTACTGCAAATTCCATTGTCATAATTGGAAGTCCAAGTAAAACCAAGAATACTAAATAAATCAATACAAAAATTGCACCACCATATTGACCTACGATATAAGGAAAACGCCATACATTTCCCAAACCAATTGCACATCCAGCAGAAATTAAAATAAATCCTAGGCGTGAAGAGAATTTTTCTCTTTCCATATTATTCCCCCCCTCTTTCACATTAAAACTATCGACTATTATACTATCAAAATGAAAATTTGTGAAGTCAAAACAAATAAAAAAGGGACAAAATAAATTTTGTCCACTGGGTGATTAATCATCTTTGATG
>CAJUJC010000151.1 GCA_910586805.1 uncultured Erysipelotrichales bacterium
GCGGTAAAAGGCAAAGGAAAATGGAATCAATGTGGCATAAGCATATCCCTTTTTTTCTCTTCCAGCCATTGGATGTCCACTTATATACTCAACATCACTATCAATAAGAGAAAGTGCTTCATCTAAAAAATATGATTTAATCCCAACAACATCAGTAACAATACTTCCCTTTTTAAAAGTATGTGATGAAATAAACTCTAACACGAGTGAAGGATACAAACATATAATTGTTAAATCACTTTTAGAAATAATATCACGACCATCTACGAATCCTTCTTTAATATATCCATCATTCTTAGCCCGTTTTAAAGTTTCTTCGTCATTATCAATACCATAAACTTCATACCCTAATCCATGCAGTGCTTGTATATAACTTCCGCCAATAACACCCAATCCAACAACACTAATAATCATATATTCACCTTCTTTTTAAAAAAGAGTATTTTAAAATACCCTTTTCTCTATTGTCCTCTTTTTTCTTCTAACATCTTAATTTTATAATCTAATAATTTCTTTGTTAAGTCTACATAATATATGTGTGGATATTCTAAACGGAATACCTCATCCCACAATAATGCTTTTTGTTTTTGAGAATACTCTCTAATTTCATCTAAAGTATATTCAGGATAAACACATTTTCCATCTTCAAAAACAACATTTTGTAAAGGTTTAATTTCATATGTTCCTGCATACAAAGTTTTATTCTTCCATATATTAGATTGATGATAGATTGTTAAGTCTTCATTTTCATCTAATACTTCATCATAGAAAGCGATAATATCTGCAATAGCTTTATTTGTTTCCTTTTCAATCAAACGATAAACCTTTTTATATCCAGGATTTGTAATTTTTTCTACATTTTCAGAAATTTTAATTTTTGGAATAATTTGTCCATCTCTTTCAATTGCTGCCAATTTATAAACACCACCAAAGACTGGCGAAGATCTAGACACAATCATATTTTCTCCAACTCCAAATGAATCAATCTTAGCACCCTGTTCTAAAACTGAACGTATTAAATATTCATCCAATGAATTAGATACAGTAATTTTACAATCAGTCAAACCTGCAACATCTAACATCATTCTTGCTTTCTTTGTAAGATAAGCAATATCTCCACTATCTAATCGTATCCCTGATAAACGTTTCCCCATTGGTTCTAACACTTCTTTTGCCACTCTAATAGCATTAGGAACACCACTTTTTAAAGTATCATAAGTATCAACCAATAATGTACAGCTATCAGGATAAACTTCTGCATAAGCCTTAAATGCTTCAAATTCATTTTCAAATGATTGCACAAATGAATGAGCCATTGTTCCTAACACTGGAATATGAAAAGCTTCTCCAGCAGAAACTGTTGCTGTTCCCGCCGCTCCCCCAATATAAGCTGCTCTTGCTCCATAATGAGCTCCATCATATCCCTGAGCTCTACGAGCACCAAACTCCATAACAGGACGTCCTTTGGCTTCTTGAACAATACGATGCGCTTTTGTTGCAATCAATGATTGATGGTTAATTGTCACAAGTAAAAATGTTTCAATCAATTGTGCTTCAATAATTTTTGCCTTTACAGTTATTAAAGGTTCATAAGGAAAAACAGGTGTCCCTTCTGCAACCGAATAAAGAGTTCCAGTAAATTTGAAATTTCTTAAATAATCAAAAAAATCTTCATCAAATTTCCCTTGTTTTCTTAAATAATCAATATCTCCTTCAGTAAAACGCATATCCTTTATTGCTTCTATCAATTGTTGCAATCCTGCAAAAATAACAAAACCACCATTATCAGGATTTCTACGATAAAACATATCAAAATAAACAACTTCATCTTTTTTACCTAACTTAAAATAATTATAAGACATAGTGAGTTCATAAAAATCCATTATTAAAGTAATATTTCTTTCACTACTCACACTTACTCTTTCCATTGGCATAGCCTCCCTATCATTTCTATAATCATATACTAAAAAAACAAAAAAATAAAGCCTTTCAGCCTTATTTCGTGTCATTCTTTGCTTTTTCTACAGCTTGTTTAACTGCTTCAATTAAGCCTTGAGACGTCTTTGTTGCACCTGTGACAACATCAACATCATAACTGTTTTTTTCTTTCATATTCGCAATTATCTGTTCTATTGCAACACCACCAATAGAAGGTGTTTCATTATGTTCTTTAGCAACAACATCAACAATTTTATCATCTTTTAAAGTCGTTTCTATCTCAAATTCTCCACCATAACCTCTTGCCGTTGTTGTATAAGTGCCATCTTTATAAACATTTTCTTTCACTTCTTCTTGTGGTTCACTAGAACATCCACAAAGCAATAAAGAAAGAACAACAAAACATATCTTTTTCATTTTAAAACCTCCTATTTATAGTGTTTGTCAAGATTTTAAAATTATTCAAAAAGATATTTAAAAATATAAATCGTAAGATTGTCTTTGATGTGGTAATGGTTGTGGAGCTTCATACATCATAGGAATCAATAATTGTTGATTTGGTTGAATATCAAAATTTTTATTTAAATGATTCATTACTTGAATCCAAGATGCTTCACTATTAAAAATTTTTGATAAACGATAAACA
>CAJUJC010000152.1 GCA_910586805.1 uncultured Erysipelotrichales bacterium
AACTGGAAGAAAAAGTTTTGAAATATAATCTCCCCTCCAGTTTTAGTATAGAGCCGGGAGAAGGAAGATTCCTTCTTTTTTTGTTATTCAAGAAAATATATCATCAAAGAAATGAAAGAGAGGCGTTTGTTAGTTATAATAAATTATCATTTTGTTTCTATAACTTATAAAGATAAAAAACTCACACAAACTATAACTTGTGTAAGCCTTCATAATGTGTTTCTATTATCAAAAGGGTTTCTAATCATTATTCAGAATATATCTTTTTTAATAATATCATGTTTATAAGAATAGCAATCACCAAAATAATCATGAAAGGAATAAACATACATATGTCAATATTCTTTTGTATTAGCAAAGTATATCCCCATGTTGCAGGAAATAGTTTTCCTATACTCTCAAGAAAGTTTGGCAATAGTTCAGCTGAAAACATAATACCAGATAACATAATAGATGGTAGAAATACGATTTGACTATACATAGTTAGTTTTGCTTGATTTTTAACAGCTAAACCCAATATACATGAAATCGCAAGTGATACAATAATAAATAAAACAAGTGTTATAAAATATAATGGCAAGTCTAAAGGTAAATTTGCATCAAATATAATGGGTGCTACAATAAAAATGATTGTACTCATTATTATTAAATGAATAAATGATGATGTAACTAAGCAAACAATACTAAAGTACATGGGTATTCCATTTGAAATATACATTTTCTTTATATTCGTACTATATGTCTCAACTATTGATGGTGGTACACCTATTAATGATCCCATTGAAACACCCATAACTGTCATAGATTGTATTAGTGTATTTTTGGCTTCTGGCATTAAAGAAGTAAAAATACTACCCATAATTATAAAAAATAGAAGTGGGACAACATAACAGGTTACTAATAGTGTTTTACTACGAATATCCATTTTGAACTGTAATCCTATTCCATATAACATAGCTTTCACTATCTACACCCCCTTCTTTGAGAGATTGATAAAATGTTGTTCTAATGTACCACGATTTATCTTTATATCAAGAATATTAATATTTTTCTGTTTGTATTCATTTAAAATATTTAATAAGGTATCTGCAATATTGACAGCAGAATATTCTTTTTCTCCTAATTCGCTTACTATTTTTATTGAATATTTCTTGTTTACTTTTGATGCTAACTCGTCTGTTGTACCTATAAAGCTGATTGTTCCATTATTTAAAATAGCAATACGTGTACAAAGGCTTTCAACTTCTGCCATATCGTGACTAGATAAAATAATTGTTGTTCCAAATTTGTTTAACCTACGAATTTCTTTATGTAAGGATATTCTACCCTCTACATCAAGTTCGGTTGTTGGTTCATCAAGAAATAAAATATCTGGGTTTCCAATAAGAGCAAGAGCTAAATGTAATCGTCTTTTTTGTCCTGCGGATAGTTCTATATATAGCTTCTTTTGTAAATCTATTATTCCCAAAGCGATTAGTAAGGAATGATTCATTTTTGTTTGTTTCCACCTCGAGAATAATTCAATAGCTTCACTGACTTTCATATAAGCAGGTAGTGCAGATGATTGTAATTGAATACCAATACTCCCTGATATTTTTATATCTCCAAAATGATATTTACGAAAACCTTCAATACATTCAAGAATAGTTGTTTTGCCAGCTCCATTAACACCTAAAATGCCAAATATTTCTCCACGATCAACACAAAAATTAACACCTTTTAACACTTCATTGTTTCCATAATTTTTCTTCAAATCAGTAATTTCTATTGCATAGGACATACTTATACCTCCTCATCAGTGTTTATACCAGTATTTAGAAAATATAACTCTAATGCAGGTTGTAAATATTCATTGACTATTTTTTGTTTTTCTACCCATTCGTTGTTATCTTCCATAAGATTCGTTAATGTAGGGAGCATACTCATATCCCCATTTGTAAATTCCATAACCATATCCCAAAATTCCTTTGCTAATGCTTGTACTTGTTTGTCTTTTTGATCAACATTTTTCTCTTTCAATTTCATAACGCTATCATTTAATTGATTAAAGCGCTCTATAAAGTCCATTCCACTTTCTTTATTAAATTGAGTGCGAATATAATCTAATGTTGCGTCATCAAAATGTTTAATCAGCCAGTAATATTCATTATTCATTTGAAAGTTGACAATAATATCAGCATATTTCTTAAAATCTACAACTTGCATTTGTAAAACTTCTGTTTTCAAAGCTTCAATCGCTGTTACAGTTTCTGTTAATTGTTGTATCTTTTGTTGAATAGCAAGTGATTGTTCATTAAGGATATCCACAACTTCTTTTGGTGTATCAAGAGAAATGAGTTTATTTTTTATATCATCAAGAGAGAAACCTAATGATTTTAAAGATTGTATTTGATGAAGTTTTATCATATCCTTATGTGTATATAGTCTACGACCACCCTCACTTTCAGCAGTAGGAGAAAGTAATCCTTCTTTATCATAATATTGGAGTGTTCTTACTGTTGTTCGCATTTTTTTGGCGAGTTGCCCAACTGTCATATAATTTTCTGGTATTATTTTTTTTTTTTTTTTTTTTTTT
>CAJUJC010000153.1 GCA_910586805.1 uncultured Erysipelotrichales bacterium
AGTCAGTGACCTCACCTGTTACTTTTATTTTCTCTGTATCACTATATCTTATTTCTAATGGCTCTATACCTGTCCATTTGGCATAATATGTTTGACCAGCAACTGCAGATGTTACTGCTTCACCTTTAAAATCTTCATTATCATACCATCCTTCAAAAATATTATCCTCTTTCATTGGTGAAGAAAGTTTACCATTCTCAAAACATGTATTATCATAAAATGTTCCTTTGTTAGATACAGCAATTGCCAATATATGTGGTGAAGCTCCTTTTAATCCTAAATCATTTGCTATATGACTTGATTGAACATAAATAATAGTACTTTTATTTGTTTGTGTAATAAGTTGTCCAACTTTTAAAGAAGAAACACAACTTAAATCTATGGCTATTAATGTCTTGCTATTACTTGCAAAAGCATAATCTCCTATAAAAACATTTGGAGAAAGAACACGTATAATCGTTAATTTCGTTTTACTAAAAGCTTGTTTTCCTATTTCTGTCACTGTCACAGGTAATGTTATTTCTCCTATTAAAGAACTATTAGCAAACGCTGCTAAACCTATCTTTTTCAATTTTGATGGTATATTTGTTAATTTTAAACCCTCAACTGCGCCAGTTGAAGAATAATAAACTGCATAATCTCCTATCTCAATTATAGTATTACTCAATGTAAGCTCTGATAAATTTGTAAAACTTCTAAAAGCCAATGCACCTACATAAGTTATCCCTTCTTCAACTTTAACCTTTGTAATTTGTTTACGATACTCACCCCAACCTGCATTAATCTTTGATTCTGTGCTATCCCATTCAAAATCCGCCATAGCTCCAGTACCTGAAATTGTTAATGTATAAGTTGGATTATGAGAATCCTGATTATTTTGTTCCAACACCCATATTACATTTGCTTCATTCCCAACTGCACCACAAGTTCCACTCATTGTCGCTGCTTTAGATTGCGTTATATTTTGTATGTTAGATATATTTTCTTGTACTGTTTTCATATCATTTTTTTGTGCAAAAGATATATGCTTATTTAAAACATTAAAATTATTCAAACTTGTTATCATTCCCTCACTATTCGCTGATACTGTTATGGAAAATATTGTCACAATTGTTATCATAAGTACTAATATAACTGTTAAAAATTTTCCTTAATTCACTCGTTTCATTCTTTTTCCTCCCTTTTATATTTTCTTTATATTTTACACCTCCATTGTACCCCCCCCCCCCCGAGTATTTTTGTCAAGAAAGAATTGTACTGTTAAACATACTTTGCAAACAACAGAAAAAGCACAAATTCCAAACTATTATTTTTCACTCTACGACAAATGCTTCAAAACATTCTACATATCAAATAAAAAAAGAACCTTGATTTATTTCAAAGTCCTTCGATCTATAAAAGCATATATATGAGAAACGATAATTCCTAGTCCTATACCAAATAATGCACCAGTTATAGATCTTCTTACATTTGTACTCTCAATTCCTATAAACGTTTGCAAAGAACCATCAATAATCATAGGAACAAGTATACAAAATGCAAAAACAAGATTCAATTTTTTATGATACCAATGTGTGATACACAAAACCACAAAAAACATAATCACTATAAACATACATCTATAACATAATGGAAAACAAAAATTCCCTATATGCATTGCTCTTTCAGGAATACCATTACATAAAGGAACAATCCCTATTAGTGACAATCTTTTCCATATAAATTCAAACAAATCAATCATAATAAACAGTTTCTACAACAGCCTGTGTATAAGTATTATAATAAAAATCATAAGAGTATTCATCTTCTGATAAAACACCTACAATTGCTGAAAAGAAACAACAAAATGCAATAACACCTAATATAATTGCTGATACAAATCCCTTTAAACATGACTTTGCCTTCAAAGGATATTCTTTATACCATATACAATATAAAACAATACCTGCAATAGGCACAAAAAATGAAAGAAGGGCAAATCCAAAACTTGATTCATCATCTTCTCTACCATAAGAAATATTTTGTTGAATAGGCTCGTAGTATCCTGATTGCGAAGACTGATATTCTAATGATGCTCCACAATAAGGACAAAATTTTGATTCTCCTACTTCCTTTCCACACTGATGACAATACATAATATCTCCTCCCTTTTTTATTATTGTACATTATTTTGCATGAAAGTCTATCCTTTTTAGTAAATATTTCTTTGACTATAAAATCTTTGATTTCGTTTTCTTAAATAGAATATATAACATAGAAAAATATGATAACAATCAAAAATGTTACATAAATAAACTCTCATATTTAAATAAAAAACAATTATCAAAAATAAAGTGCTCCTAAAAAGTTAATTTAACCTTTTAAGAGCATTACAAACAACTGTATTTATATAACTTTCTTCCCACCATATTTTCTTACTTTTAAAATATGACATGAACCTTTTC
>CAJUJC010000154.1 GCA_910586805.1 uncultured Erysipelotrichales bacterium
TCTAAATCGTTATAGTTACTGTTGGTCAAATCCAATAAGATATATTGATTTAAACGGTAAAGACCCTGTTACTCCACAACAAGCACGCGACACTGCTTGGGAGTTTTGGGAAGATCAAATTCAAAAAGCTGTTAATGAGATAGATAATGAGATAGATTCCATTCAAAATAATATTAATGAAACAATAGATGCAGGTGTGCAAATAGCAAAAGATGTTATGGAAGCAGTAGAAAATGGGATTCAAACAGGATTAAATGTTGCTTCAGATATTATAGATTCAGGTATACAGACAGCAATAAATACTGCGGAAGTGATAGGAAATGGAATTCAAACAGGAGTGAATGCTGCTGTTGATTTCGGAAAAAATACTTGGAATACAGCTATTGATTTAGCAATATTAGCAGGAAAAACAGAATTAGCACTATTTAACGAATTAACAGGTATAGGTACAGCCAACATTTCACTTTCTGGAAGATCATCAGGGGGTACAGGTTCAAGTTCAAGTGGAGGAATTGGTTTGACTATGGATATTTCTGGAAACTATGCTATTCAAATTAATTGGAATATCGGTGCAGGTTTACCAACATTAGGAGCTGGTTATTCAATAATGTTTTCAAATGCACCATCATACAAAAATTTAGAAGGATGGGGAGCAATATTGGGTGCTTCTTGGGGAGAAGTAAAGAGTATTGGATGCGATTTACTTTTTATGGATGGATATATAGGATATGTTATTAATGATGGATATGCTTTTAATTCTCCTAAATTTGGCTTTATTGAATTACACGGGGAGATAGGGTACACGGAAACTCTTCGAAAGATTAATATTTTTGAAATTTTAGAAAGTCTAAAATCTCAAAAAATACAAATATGTTCTTAATATACTATGATAAAACGAATAAATAGCATCCATAGCATAACACTATCGGGTATTAGACTCATAACAAATTAGAAACCGAAATTTTGTTTATAACATTGAACTTAATATACACGTAAGCTTCCAATAAAAATTATAACAACCATTATATATTTATGTATCAACTTCGAAAAAGCCCCAGAATATGCAGTTTCTTTGTTATTTTAGTTCAAATGTGCCTTCATATTTCCAACCCCAAAGTTGTTATAATTGTTATGATAACTTTTGAGTTGGGAGATTTTTATGAACTACGAGATTATTCAAAAGTGGGCACGCACCAGTATATTTATCTTGCATAAGGGTATCGCAATGGAAATGAGTATCCACGTCAAAAACATAAACCAATTGGTAAGATTGAGCCTTTAACAAGTCAAAAGATATAAACCCGAATATCTGGAGCACCTCAAAATAACACGATGAAGGGAGAAACGTTTGTTAATTTTCTGACCTCTATCCTGATGTCAAAGATCAATAAAACAATGATGTAAAACGACCTATATAAAAATTATACCATGAAAGAACTATTATATATTGCAGTAAAGCTATAAGTACAGGCTATTAATGTTCAACGGATACTTTATCCAGTAACAAAAGAACAAAAATTAATTTATGAAACGGGCTTGCTTTGCCTACAGTGTAGGCTGTTGTTATAATTATCAGAGGGATTTTATGTATATATTTTTTAAATCTGATAAAATGCGGAATGTCAGTAATATTGCAAAATTTCTTTTAACACTTTCACTATATTATGTCTTTAATGATTATTGTATATAAAATTGGAGGTAAAATGAAAACATATAGTTATAAAAAAATATATCCGTTTGAGAGGTCTGTTTTTGGTGAAAAATTTTCTGCATCCACAATATCTTTAAATACTATAAAAGCAACAAGAATGACCTCCAGTAACAGAGAAAAAAATGGCAGAGTGTTTTTAGGAAGTATAAATAATAACAAATTAATGGTACTAACTTATTTTGATGTTGATTTGGAAACTTATTATTTTAATCGTCAATTGTTTAGAGAAAGAGTATTTACGAAATTGTCACCTATGTGTATATATGGAATTATTAGTGAAGATAATGGTCAGACAATAGTAGATTATTCTATTGAAAAAAGAATGGAAGACAAAGGATTAGCAATAAATCTGCGTTGTATTCTTGTTATAATAGATTTGAGTATGGTTATAGGTACTATTGTAAATGGATTTACATTTAATTTATTTGATTTTTTGGCATTATTTATACTTGCGTTTTTTCATATTTTTATTTTTTTTACACTTAAAATTTCTCAGACAGAAGTTGATGCATTAATAAAATTTATGAACGATCTAGAATTTTAAAAGACAACAATAACACAGAAAACACCCTAAACGAGAGGAGGACAACCCACATATGCCACAATTAACCCAAGGAGATTTACAAATTCATTGCGCAATTCCTATTACA
>CAJUJC010000155.1 GCA_910586805.1 uncultured Erysipelotrichales bacterium
TATTAACTGCTTATTACTCAAACAATAATAAAAATCATTAAGTTTTTTTATTAAATACTGAACAAATATTAATAACATCATTTCTAGCTTTTTTCATCCAAATATTACCATTACTAACTGTAGAAGGAACATTTTTAGTATAATTCCAATATACCCCATTAGTTTGATTTGAATGTGTTTTTCCACTTAAAACTCCATATAGTGATACTTTGTTTGAAACTTGTAATGATGATATAACCCTCTTTACTTTTTCTTCTAAATATTGATTAAACATTGGTGCTGTTTCTTTATCAAAAATATAAGGATGTTCAGCGCTTCTGTCACCATTTATTATTGATTTAGATATTTCTTTTTTGTATATTTTATCCATATCCAATTCTATTGCTGAAACTGAATATGCTTTAATTATACCTAAACCTAACGATAAAATAGAATCAATGACAAATATTTTTTTAAATTCATTTTCATAAATACACCTCCTTTTTAACTTTAATTTTCATGTACTCTTTAATATTAATATAACAAGATATTTATTTATTGTAAATAAACATTAAAAAGATATTTCAAAAACGATTAATAAATAGTAGCATTTGCAAAAAGAAAAAACCCTGAATTTATCAAGGTTTTTAGTATCAATTATTCACCAACATATGGTAACAATGCCATTTGTCTAGCACGTTTAATTGCAGTTGCTAATTGTCTTTGGTATTTAGCACTTGTTCCAGTTACACGTCTAGGAATGATTTTTCCATTAGCTGAAACAAATCTTTTTAATAATTCAACATCTTTATAATCGATGTATTCAATCTTATTTTTAGTAAAGTAGCAAACTTTTCTTCTACCCATTCTTTGTCTTTTGAATGCCATATTTTTCTCCTCCTATTTAAAATTGAATGTCGTCTTCCATAATATCAAATGAATTGAAAGAATTATCAAAATCCTTTTCCAAATCCACTGTTTTCATATCATAGAAATCATCTTGTCTTGCTTGTGGTTGAGTCGCTTCTACTCTTTCACGTGCCGCTCTTGTATCCAAGAATTGAACACTATCACAAACAACTTCCACGACATAAACTTTTTGCCCTTGAGCATTATCATAACTACGGCTTCGAATTCGCCCTTCTACACCAACAAGTGAACCTTTAGAACAATATTTCTCAACGTTCTCAGCAACTTTATTCCAAACAACACAATTAATATAATCTGCTTGAACACCATCAGCTGAATTGTAATTTCTATTCAAAGCTAATGTAAAACTTGTTACTGCTGCTCCAGTATTTGTTCTTCTTAATTCAGGATCTCTTGTCATTCTTCCAACAAGCACAACTCTATTTATCATAAATTATGCTCCTTATCTTTTAAGTGTTAAATGACGTAATACGTTTGCGTTAATACGTGATAAACGTTCAAATTCAGCAATATTAGCTGGAGATGTTGTTGTATCAACAACTACATAATAACCTTTAGTGTAGTCTTTGATTTCATAAGCAAAATCACGTAATCCCCATTCGTTAACATTATCAATGCTTCCTTCGTCTTTAGTTAAAACATTTTTTAATGTTTCAATTAATTGATTTCTAGCATCTTCTTCAACGTCTGGTTTTACAATAAACATAATTTCATATTTGTTCATCTTCTTACCTCCTCCTTTGGTCTAATGGTCTACAATAAGTAAACAGGCAGTAAAACTTTTTTACATGCCCAATGATTATAGCATACCTAATATTAAAATACAATGATTTTATCAATGAAATTTACATCCTATCTCTTACAAATAAAAATTAAGAAATTATTAAACATTTATTCATACATTATTTTATTTTTATGTCATAATAGTATACAGTAGGTGATAAAAATGGCACAAAAAAGAAAACAAGAAAATCCACATATTTTTTTCAAATTTATCATAGTTCTTGCAATTATTATAGGCGGATCTTACTTTTTTATATTCAATCAAAATACCATAGAAGAATATACTTATAATGAATTAAATATCAAACATGACTTTCTTACAAAAAATCCTTATTCCAGACCTGGTTTATCCCTTAAAAAAGTGAAAGGAATAGTCGTGCATTATACAGCCAATCCTGGTTCAAGTGCAATAAACAATAGAAATTATTTCGAAAGTCTAAAGGATAAAAAAACAACAAAAGCATCAAGTCATTTTATCATAGGTATAAAAGGAGAAATCATCCAATGTATACCATTAAATGAAATCTCCTATGCTTCTAATAATAGAAATAAAGATACAATATCCATAGAGTGTTGTCATCCTGATAGTTCAGGACAATTCACAAACGCTACTTATCAATCTTTACAAAAACTTGTGAAATCCCTCATGCAATC
>CAJUJC010000156.1 GCA_910586805.1 uncultured Erysipelotrichales bacterium
CAACACTATTTATCTCTCTAGCTAAAGTATAAGTTGATCCTTCTCCATTTAGATAACGTTTCACTATACTCAGTTTTAATTCTTTCGAATATTTACTTTTTCTTCCCAATATAAAAACCTCCCATATCAGCGTTTAATTATTTACGCTGTCTACTGGGAGGTTATCATATCAAAATAGATTGCTGTTTTAAAATACTTTCTAACTGTTGTAAAAAATAATGAATATCTTCTTTTGTACGTTTTGAGGGACCTTTGACTCTATGATTTGCTTTTCTTTGTTTAGATGAAATATAACGTGACATCAATAACCCTTCAATTCGACTTTCATCTATAATCATACCCGAAATATGTAAAACCTTTACCTTCTTTGATAAAAGTAAACTTGCCAAACCATAATCTTGAGTTATAACCAGATCATTCTTTTTAGCATCATTCACAATCAACATATCCACATGATCTGTACCAACATCAGTTTGTTTCACTTCATAATCATTTGCTTGAAAGATATGAGCATAATCTCCATATACAATCATATGAACATTATACTTTTTTGCAATATAGGCAATTTCACTTTTGTTAGGACATGCATCTCCATCTACCAAAATTCTCATATTATATTCATCACCATTAAAATTACAATTCCTAAAAGACCACCAATAAATCCACCAGCATGTCCTGTTTTAGATACCTGATTATTAAAGATTGTGTAAACAACATTAATGGCAATGACTGGCAAAAAAGTTTCCAATAAATAAGAATATTCAGGAATTAAAAATGCCATTCCACAAATTGCTCCAAAAAAGCCATAAGCAACTCCACTTGCTCCAAATGTAATTGTATTATTACTTCTTTTAGACACTTCTGAAGCACTATAACACATAAGTGAACTTAATAACATAGAAATAATAACAAGATATAAATAAGGAATTGTTCCTAAAGTATACTCAAAAAATTCTCCTAAGTCATATAAAACATATGCATTCATTAAAAAATGTAAGAAATCAATATGTATAAAATTACATGTTATAAAACGCCAATACTCCTTTTTTTCTCTTACATTAGGAGGATAAAAAGCCCCTAATTTCATTGCTGTATATAATTTATCATCTTTATTAATAAATTGAATGTAGATAAAAATTGCTAAACACATCATTAAATAAATATTTGTTATCATTCTTCCACCAAAACCTCTCTCGATGCAGTTGCTATATTACCTTCTTTATCACTAACTGTATACAACAAAGTATATTCTCCTGCTACCATTGTATCTATTTCACCAACAACCTGAATTTGATGAGTAATATCTCCTTGCAAATCATCTATTGCCTTTATTCCTTCAAGTGGATCAAAAGCTGTCCCTATTTGTATAACTGCATCTTCTATTCCATATAACTTAGGTTTAACTCTATTTTTATAGACAGATATTTTTACTCTTAAAGATGAAGATTGATTTCCATGAATATCTTCTACAATAATTCTTTCAATATAAGATCCTTCCTCTATATATGATTTTGTTTTGACAAGTTCTTTTGTTTCTTCATCATAAAAATAGACTGTTGTTTCTGATAAATCTTCTATTTTTTCAATTAGATCCTTCGCTTTAATAATTTCACCAACTTGAATATGAAATTCAACTTTTTTTAATTTAACCTTTGGCTTCGCAGTATCAACAACTTCTATTTCAAATGGATAAACTTCATTAAAGTAACTTACTGATGCTTTATATTTTCCTACTTCAGTAGATACATTTTTCAAATCTAATTTCACACTTTTCAATATAGATTCATTTCCATTAACATAGTCTTCCACTTTATTAGAAATTTCTTCACCATATTCAAACACAAAACAATCTCGTTTTAATTCGATAGGAGTAATTGTTAATGCTAAATAAACCAACAATATATCTATCAAAATAAATGCTATTAATATTGAAGTAATAATCTTATTTTGCATTGCATACCCCTCCTTATCTCATTATAACATTTTAATATGTAATTTTTGTGTCAATCTTTCGCTTTTTATACAAATATACATCTTTTTATAAACAACTTCAATGGGTATTCATATTGTAAACGTATACATATTTATTTTGTGATAATTTTAACAAAAGGGATATAATTTATCTATTTTTATGCAACAGTTGAGTACAACACATTTCATGATGAATAATCATAATGATAAATAATTATATCACTCTAAACTCATATCAATGTAAATAAAGCCAATTATCCAGTTCAAGATAAAGTAATCTTTTTTATGATAATTAATTCCTTTAACAATAAAAAAGGGACAAAATAAATTTTGTCCACTGGGTGATTAATCATCTTTGATG
>CAJUJC010000157.1 GCA_910586805.1 uncultured Erysipelotrichales bacterium
GCAAACTTATATTCTTTTGTACCATCTGGACTATTATTACTCTTATATTCTACATTATTTGGAATTGCAGTATAGTGAAGATTATATGTACCAACTGGTAAATCAGCTAAACTATCAGCATCATCTTTACCACGGCAAAGTAAATCAACGCTTGTACATCCACCAACATTTGTAAACATTGGACCATCTTCGATTGAATAATCAACATAATAACCATCTATTGTTGTAACGTCTTTAAGTAAATCAGGAGTATCTCCTTCTTCCATTGTTATATTTTTTAAACCATTCAATTGAGGAGCAGAAGCATAGTATGCATCAGCTGCAGCTTGTTGCTCATTATTACGAGCATAATATACATAATCAATTACAAATTCACTTCCTGCTAAATTCGTACCTGCATCTCCTGGCCAATTTCCACCCATTGCTAAGTTCATTTGAATGTATTGTGGTCTATTTAAAGCCTTTTGTGCAATTCTATTTTTAGCAATACTTGTATCACTATAATCTGCTGTACAAACTATTTGATCATCAACATACCATACCACTTTATTTTCTGACCAATCAATACCGAAAATATGATAATCATTATTAAAATCTTCACTAATTGTATAGCCTTGTCCAGCAAGTTTTCCATTATCCTCAGTCAATCCATCATCTGTATGAATTGTTTGATAAACAGTTCTATTACGTACTCCACTTTCAGAGCCAATTAATTCCATAATATCAATTTCACCACAACGAGCCCATCCATATCCTTGTTTAGAATCAATATCACCATCTAAAACAAAATCTGCACCTAATGTCCAAAATGCAGGGAATACACCTTTTCCTTTAGGTAATTTTGCTTTCATTTCAATTCTTCCATATAAAAATTCATATTTACCATGAGTTCTTACACTTCCAGAATCATATATAACTCGTCTATTTCCTCTTGGATTTTTATATTGATCTTCTAAAGCACGATCAGTTGCTTTTAAAACCAATTTTCCATCTCTCATAAAAACATTATCATCACTGTTTGTATAATGTTGTTGTTCTACACCACGTATACATCCAAGTTCATAACCCCATTTAGAATCATCTAATTTGTCATCATTAAAATCATCTGCCCAAATAATATTGTAATCATCATCTTTTGGTTCTTCAACTTCATTAGATACCTCTTTTAATGAAACATTATCAATATAAACTTGACCATTATAAATACCACCACTTGCAGTATCTGACCATTTAATAAATGCTACTGCAACAGAAGTTTGTGTTTTTGTAGTAAATTCATATTCAAAATCTACCCATGATAAACCTGTTCCTTCTATCTTTTGTTCAATAGCTCCACCAGGATAGTGTCCTGATAAATCTGATGTTTTAACTGCAAAAATAACTTCTCCACCTGTTTGTACAGCGACTTTTGCTTTGACATTATATGTTGTATTTGCCTTTAATTCTAAAGTTTGATAAAGAGCTGCATTTTTGTTTGTGAAGGTAACATTCCATAATATTGACCTTCATATGCAATATAATCTCCGTCCCACATATTATTCGAAATAGCTGCTGTTCCAATTTTTTTCCATGAACTATTACCATTTTCAAAATCACCATTTGCCATTAATTCTGGATTAGCTAATTTCAAACTTACATTATCAATATATGCTGGATTTCTATAAGCACTACTTGTAGTATTTGTTTCCCACTTCACCAATGACACAAGAACAGATGAGTGACTTCCACTATTAAATGTTACTTCAACAGGAGTCCAATCAGCTCCACCATATTTTTCATCAACTAAAACTTCTCCTGTATTTCCTTGTAGTTGAGCATTTGTTCCTCCACGAATACATAAATTTACTTTTGCATCATCAGCATTTGTTTTAATATATGCTTTAAGTGTATATTCAGTGTTTGGATTAACGTTTACAATTTGTCCAATATAAGCATTTCCATTGTTAGCTGGTAACATTCCTGAACGTGTTCCGTCTCCATAGCTGACACCACTTGCAATACTCTTATCCTTACCTCGATCCCAAGCAGAACCACCTTTCTCAAAATCACCATCAGTTATTAATTGTTCTGAATTTGTTTGTCCTCTATCAAGCTCAATCAAATCGTATTCAGTATCAACAGTATCGACAGCGTTGACATTAAATACATTACCTGATATTAAGCTTAACATTAGTAAAAACGATAATATCATTTTTGTTTTTCTATGTTTTCCCATATAAATCTCCTTTCATTACTTAACGTACAAATATATATGCGTTTTCAACTATATATTAACATTAATAACATTTAATATCAAT
>CAJUJC010000158.1 GCA_910586805.1 uncultured Erysipelotrichales bacterium
CTCAATTCTGACTTAATTCCATTTTCAATTTCTTCTTCGTATTTCATCAACATACAATAAATAAATTCTTTATTAGAAAGAAGCGATTGTTGATACCATTCTTTTATTTTTTCTGTTTTGCCATAATCAACCCACGCTTGATAGATTTTTTCTTTTATATACTCTGCAAGCTGCATTCTCGCTTCTTTATACACTTGTAATCTCATTCTCTTTTCAGTTCCAATAAATTCAGGTATATATGATTCATTTTCTTTATCCATTAAACATGATATATTATTTGATTTAAAAATTGTAGTGGGATCAAATACAAACCCCTCTCCCCATAAATCCACCATTAATTGATTATCGTTTGTAAAATATCCTGTTTCCTTATAGTTAATATTCTTTTTATTATGAAAATTAAACTCTTCTGCATAATCACCAGATAATATTTTTTGATTATCAAAACTAATATCAACATTATTATGACTAACAATAAGATTACTTTTCCCAATAACCATTAACTTATGGTTTTCTATCTTTAACTGATTCTCTGGCAAGAAACTGTCAAGATAATGCAACGGCAATTCAACATCCTTGTTTGTATATTTTAATACAATCAACAACATTGAAATTACAATAGGCATAAAAACTTCTATTCCTAAATTATATAAATCTAACTTTTCATCATTTATTTCATATTTAGAAGCATAGCCTTTATAATCATGCTTGGAATAATTAAATATATAATCATAAGGAAATATACCATCGACTTTTTGTTCAGTCCAACTTCCATTTCTGGAATTTTTATGTTGTCCAATATACGCCTCATCAACTCTATCATTAACAGATATAATATTCCCATTACTCTTCAAGAAAAACGCAAAGAAACAATCCGCTGAATTACTTGCACTAATAAAACAAAAATAAATTCCATCTTGTGCATTTTCTATATTAATAAGACATTCGGCTAAAGTATTAAAAATATACAATTTTGTACTTACATTCTGTACATTGTTAATTTTTCCACCCTTCATAAACAGATCCACATTACATCTATTTATTGACTCTATGACTTTTTCAATACTATTAAACAGTTGTTTTATTTGCCCATCATCTTTACCAATCAATTTTCCATTTGTTATTTTTAAATATATATGATTAAGTCTACCAATAAAATCATTTTCTGCTTCAGTAACGATAGGTGTATTGAAAAGTTCATACATATCTTTTTCTGCCCTATATGCATCTGGGTTACTTAACACATCCCATACTGTAATCTTTGTTTCTTTTAATAAGTTCTCAAATTGTATTTTTGTATAAATTACTGCAAGCATACCTGTTTCATCATACTCGGACAATAACATTTCAATCAATTTTCCAATTTGATGAAACCCATATGCATTAGACAACAAATTAAAAGATGTTTGCTCCCTATCATATCTACTATAAATAGCCCATTTTTCTAACACATCCATATATGTCATTAAATTTTATCACCTCACTTATGTCGATGAAAACCGGATTTTAAGGATTAAACCTCTACATCATCTTTTAATCTGAACATCATTCTGTCTGTTTGTTGCTCATATTGCATATCTTCTGATTGCTTTACATATTTTAATATTTCCTGAAATAATTCTTTTGTAATCGGAATATCTATACTATCTATTGTATTTCTATAATCCACACAAAATTTGGGATATGTTCTGTGAAATATCTCTCCGATTTTTATTTCTATAGTTTGCTTAAAATTCGTAATTGGACTTACCACCCACTCTATAACCCCTTTTGCTTCTTCGCTTAAATTTTTCCATTCCATATTTAAATACCTTTCAATATAATTCGTCAAGTTTTAACATTGAATATGTAAAACTAAATTCGTCAGCTTTAAAAGAATCCTTCTTTTTTATAGCCAAATATTTTTTCTTTCCCTCTTCCATCTTTGTTTTTGATGAAAAGATACCACACTCTTCAAATTCTTCATCATATATGTGTTTTACCTTTAACAAATACAGATCCATGACAATCCTCCAATTTATAAAGTTTACTGTTGCAAATCTATATCATAAATATTTTCTATAACATTCAATAACGAATACCCATATCCCCCAAGTAACCCTTCCCACTCACAATATTCATTAAACACATCCTGTTTCGGTATACTTCTTGTGATGTATCACCATGTTCTAATCCTCTACTCTGCCTAAGAGCCTCCATGACTTTCTTATTATATGTCTTCTGTGCTGGTTCCAACCAACCTACAC
>CAJUJC010000159.1 GCA_910586805.1 uncultured Erysipelotrichales bacterium
AAAGCTTAGTAGAAAGTCTGGATATACCTGAAGATTTTAAAGAGTTTGTGAATGACTGGAAGTACAAGATTATAGATATCAGGGATATAGATGAAAGTCGTTTTCAAGTCAAAGAGAACAGATTACTGTTTCAATGTGCCAAGATTATCTTAGAAAAAGGAAACAAGCCTGAATCTATGGAAGAAATGATATTACCAAAGGATGTTGCATTAGTTGTCGCATCAATAGTAAAGAGTGGAGAATTATATAATTATATAAAAATACAGGAAAGTGAGGAAATACATATGTGTAGATCATTGGATGAATTGAAACAACGTGGAATAGAGGAAGGACTATTACTTGGAAAACAACAAGGTGAGATGATTGGAATTCAAAAAGGAGAAATAAATGGAATAACAAAGACATTAATTCAGCAATTAACATCAAAGTTAGGACATATATCAAAAGAATTGGTACTAGAGATTAAGAAAAGTGATGAAAATAAATTAAATGAGTTGGTTATAAGAATATTTGATGTGAATAATGAAGAAGATATTTATAAGATTTTAAACTAAAAAGAAGATAAGGTTGATTATATTGCTAATACATTGGCTTTTAAACGAACTGAAAAGAAAAAATAAGTGATTAAACTTTATTTTTTGTTTATAATTTTGTATAATGTATCCATGTATGGAGGTATAAGTAAAAATGAAAAAAAGACCTATAGTTTTATGTATTTTAGATGGTTATGGATTAACTGATCGTATTGATGGAAATGCGGTGAAATTAGCAAATACACCTAATTTAGATGATTTAATGGCTATGTATCCAACAACAGCTATTAAAGCATGTGGAAATGCAGTAGGATTACCTGAAGGACAAATGGGTAATAGTGAAGTTGGGCATTTAAATATTGGTGCTGGTAGAATTGTTTACCAGTCGTTAACATTAATTAATAAAGCTGTTGAAGATGGAACTTTCTTTGAAAATGAATCTTTCTTAAAAGCAATTCAACATGCTAAGGACAATAATTCAAAATTACACATTTGGGGATTGTTATCAAATGGTGGTGTTCACTCATCAAATGAACATATTTATGCATTGTTAAAACTGGCTAAAGATCAAGGTTTAGAAAAAGTATATGTACATGCATTTTTAGATGGTAGAGATGTTGCTCCTGATAGTGGTGCTGATTTTGTACAAGAATTACAAGATAAGATTAATGAAATTGGTGTAGGACAAATTGCTGTTGTATCAGGAAGATATTATGCAATGGATAGAGATAAGAGAATGGACCGTGTTGAATTAGCATACAATGCATTGGTTGGAAAGTCTGGAGAAACATTCAATGATGCAGTTCGATATGTTAAATATTCTTATGCAAAAGAAGTTTATGATGAATTTGTATTACCTGGTTATAATCCTGATATCGACGGTTCTGTTGAAGATAATGATGCTATTATTTTTGCAAATTTTAGACCTGATAGAGCTATTCAAATGTCTAATGTATTTACAGCTGATGTTTATGATGATTTTAAACCAGAAGATAAACCAAAAAATATTTATTTCGTATGTATGATGAGATACGCTGACACAGTTAATGGTGATATTGCATTCAAAGCTCAATCACTTACAAATACTTTGGGTGATTACTTATCAGCACAAGGTTTAAAACAATTAAGAATTGCTGAAACTGAAAAATATGCTCATGTTACATTCTTTATGGATGGTGGTGTTGACAAAGAAATTGAAGGAGCAACACGTGTACTAATCAATTCACCAAAAGTTGCGACCTATGATTTACAACCTGAAATGAGTGCATATGAAGTTAAAGATGCACTTATTGCTGAATTGGATAAAGATTTATATGATGTTGTTATTGTTAACTTTGCTAATTGTGATATGGTTGGTCATACAGGTATTATTCCAGCAGCTATTAAAGCAGTAAGTGTTGTTGACGAATGTGTTGGTGAAGTTTATGAAAAAGTTCTTGAATTAGGTGGAACTATGCTCATTACTGCAGATCATGGTAATAGTGAAAGATTGTTAGACGAAGATAATAATCCATTCACAGCTCATACAACAAATTTAGTTCCTTTAATTGTTACAAATACTCATTTAGAATTAAAAGAAGATGGAAAATTAGGAGATTTAGCTCCTACAATTCTTCAATTATTAGGATTACCAATTCCTGAAGAAATGACTGGTGAAAGTTTATTAGGATAAGA
>CAJUJC010000160.1 GCA_910586805.1 uncultured Erysipelotrichales bacterium
TTTCAGCCAGTTTTTCCATCTCTTCCTTTGAAAGATTTCTGATCAGTTTTCTTTGTGATAGAACAGATGTTGCTGACATAGAGAATTCATCTAATCCTAATCCTAATAATAATGGAGCAGCTAATTCTTCACCAGCCATTTCTCCACACATGCCAACCCATTTTCCTTCTTTATGAGCTGCATCAATTACATTTTTTATTAATCTTAATATAGATGGATTAAACGGTTGATATAAGTATGCTACACCTGAAGACATTCTATCAGCTGCAAATGTATATTGAATTAAATCATTTGTACCAATTGAGAAGAAATCAACTTCTTTAGCAAATTGATCAGCCAATACAGCTGCGGCAGGAATTTCAATCATAATACCAACTTGTAATGTATTAGAAACTTCAATTCCTTCAGCAAGTAATTTTTCTTTTTCTTCTAATAAAATCCCTTTAGCTTTTCTAAATTCTCCTAATGCAGCAATCATAGGGAACATAATTCTTAAATCACCATATACTGAAGCTCTAAGTAATGCTCTTAATTGAGTTCTAAAAATATCTTCTCTTTGGAAACATAAGCGAACAGCACGGACACCTAAGAATGGATTCATTTCTTTTGGCATATCAATAGCTTCAATTTCTTTATCTCCACCAATATCTAATGTTCTAACAACAACTGGTTTCCCATCTAAAGCTTCTAAAATTTCTTTGTATACTTCAAATTGTCTTTCTTCAGTAGGTAATTCAGCTGATTCCATGTATAAGAATTCAGTTCTAAATAATCCAACGCCTTCAGCACCATTTTCTTTGACACCAGCCAAATCATTAGCTCCACCAATGTTAGCAACCAATTCAACTTGATGACCATCAGTAGAAATTGTTTTTTCATTAACTAATTTTTTTAATTCTTCTCTATAAGCGACATAATCAGCACGTTTTGTTTCATATTCTTTAATAGTCGATTCATCAGGATTGATAATAATTGTTCCTTCAATACCATCAAGAACAATCATATCTCCTTCTTTAACATCTTCAGTGATTGTTTTACAAGAAACTACAGCAGGAATTTCTAAACTTCTTGCCATAATAGCTGAATGTGAAGTTCTACCACCAATATTTGTAGCAAATCCTCTAACTAAATTTTTATTTAATTGAGCTGTGTCAGAAGGTGTTAAATCATCTGCTATAACCACAACTTCTTCACTAATCAAAGCAGGGTTTGGTAATGATTTACCTAAAAGGTTAGCTAATAAACGACGAGAAACATCTTTAATATCAGCAGCTCTTTCTCTAAAGTAATCATCATCCATCATCTCAAACATTGAAACAAACATTGATGCTACTTCTTCTAATGCAGCTCCAGCGTTTAATTTTTCATTTTTAATCTTATCTTCTACTTGAGTTTTTAACTCTGGATCAGCAAGAACTAATGCATGAGCATCAAATACTGCCGCTTCTTCAGCAGACAAATTTTTTGAAGCAGCTTCTTTAATTGTTTCAAGATCCTTAGCAGTTTGAGCCATAGCAGCTTCATAAGCTTGTACTTCTTTTTCTACATCCTCTACTGTTGTCTTTTCAACAGTTAAATCTGGCATAACTAATTTGTATGCTTTAGCAATTGCAATACCATTAGATGCCGCAATACCTTTAATCATTGTCATTTTGACTTACCTCCATATGTTCTTATTCTACCTTATTTTTATTGGAAAATAAAGAAATACTCGTATTTTTCTTAAAAATAATTTTTAAACTTTTCTAAACTATCTCTTTCCATTTAGAATGCTATGTTATATAATAAGCATATATACAGGAGGACTAGAAATGAAAGTTATTATTGTTAAAGATTATGAAGAAGCAAGTCAAAAAGCTTGTGAAATTATGTTGGATGTTATAAAAAAAAATCCAAAAGCTAATTTGGGATTAGCAACTGGATCTACACCTGTTCGTTTATATGAATTGATGGTAGAAGATCATAAGAAAAATGGAACTTCATACAAAGATATTAAATCATTTAATTTAGATGAATATTTTGGATTGGAACAAACACATCCTCAAAGTTATCATTATTTTATGTGCCATCATTTGTTTGATCATATTGATATTGATATGAATAATGTACATGTCCCTAAAGGTAAAGGTAATATTGATGA
>CAJUJC010000161.1 GCA_910586805.1 uncultured Erysipelotrichales bacterium
CATAAAGTAAAACACCTCCTACCCTATATATACAAGGTTCGAGATGTTTTTTCTTTTTATTTTTTAAATTAATTATTCTTTTTGAATTTATGCTAATGAAAAACGACTTATAATATATTTATAAATCGTCTTATATTCATTAATATTTAAGTTCATTAATAGATTGAGATAGTAATTTAGAAAGCATTTCTATATCAAAATCAATTTGTTTATCACTCATAATAAATTGATTTTCTAGTGGATCAAGAACTTCATTTAATAACTGAATTCTCTTTTGTTCACTGAGTTGACCTATTTCACCTAAAATCAAACGTCTTTGAAGTTCATTCAATCGTCCTTCATAACGTTTTCTTTTTCCCACTTTTAATGCTGAAGCAGGTTCCATAGATTCTTTAAAATATCCTTCTAATAAATTATAAACATCACTCACTAAACTTGATACATGAATAACTGTTGGAACACCAATTGCAATGACTGGTATTCCCATTGAAGATTTCGTAATACTCTTTCGATGATTTCCTATTCCACTTCCTGGATAAATTCCAACATTATTCATTTGAATCACATGACATACTTTTTCATAACTTTGTGCACACAAAGCATCAATCGCAATAATCAAATCAGGATGAAATTCTTGAACTAGACATGAAACAATATCTGCCGTTTCCATCCCTGTTCTTGCCATAACTCCTGGACTTATACACATAATATCATAATATTGATTTTGATGTCTCATATCCATTGGATAATGATGTGTTGCACGTATATGCTTTAATGTTCTAGGACCAATTGCATCACAAGTCATAGTTTCATTCCCTAAACCTATCACTAAAATAAGTGGATCTAATTTATTTGTTAATGATTTAATAAAACGTTGAAGTTGTTTTTGAAAATGGAGTGATAATATAGAAATATCTTGATAATCAGGAAAACTCATTTCTACATAATGTCCTACTTCATGAGGATACAAATCACTTTTTTGTAAGATTTCAAATCTTTCTATTGTAATATTTCCATCCTTTTCCTTATCATATTTATAGTCCTTATCTTTAACTGCTTGTCCTAAAGATTCAATTGCTAAATCGCTTCTTGTATAATAATTTTTCATAATCTCACCAATATAAGCATTACCCATTTAAAAAATTATAATCATTTCTTAATAAAACTTGCATTTATCATCTATTTTTGATAGAATAACATGGCGAAAGAGTAAAAGAGAGGTGAAGAACAATGGCAAACATGAAACAACAAATTAAACGTTATAAAAACGACGATAAAAAACGTGCTTTAAATGCATCATTCAAAAGTTCTTTAAAAACTGCTATTAAGAACGTAAAAGCTGCAGTTGAAGCTGGAAATAAAGAAGAAGCAGTTAAAGCTTTCAACTTAGCTGCATCTAAGTTAGATTCTTCTGTATCAAAAGGAATCCATCATAAAAACTATGCTAGCAGACAAAAAGCTAAATTAGCTAAGTTAGTTAACTCTATCGCATAAGGATAGAGTTTTTATTTTAAGGAGGAAAAGCTATGGAAAGAACAGACATTCAAGAGAAAGATACTTGGGATTTATCTCTCATTTATCAAGCAAATGAAGATTTTTATAAGGATTTGGATAAAGCCAAAGATTTATTACAACAATTATTAAATCAAAAAGAAAGTTTTCTACAATCCGTTGATACTTTTCTTTTATTTCATGAAACATATATCAAGATGAGTAGATATATCCAAAAATTACATTGCTTTGCACATCTCCACTGTGATGTAGAGCCAAAAAATCAAGATTATCAAACAATGTATGCATCTATTTTAACATTTTATAATCAAGTCAATTCAACACTTGATTTCTACACAGTGAGTATGATTGAACATAGTAATGAAGTAGAAATTTTTCTACAAGATGATAAACTTAAAGATTATCGTTATACAATTCAGGAAATCTTAAGGCAAAAGAAACATACTTTATCTCAGGAGATGGAAACATTAATCTCTAAAACAACACCAATTGCTGATGTGTCATCTCAAGTCTTTGATGCATTGCGTTTAGAATATGAACCTGTTACTGTAAATGGAAAGAAAGAAACTTTAAACAGTGCAACGTTGACTGAATTCTTAAAAAACAAAAATCCTGATGCTGTC
>CAJUJC010000162.1 GCA_910586805.1 uncultured Erysipelotrichales bacterium
CCCCACAGTGGACTTGCACCACCTAGATATATGCCATGCCCGGCATACCAAAAAGGACTGACTCCTGTTTAATACAGAAATCAATCCTTATTAAGTCAAATAAAACTACTCATTTCTTGGTTTGACTTTATTTTTTACCAATAATATGTCTTGCGATCAGAATACCATTAGCACCTGCTTGCGCTAAACCTCTTGTGAGACCTGCTCCATCTCCACCAACATATAAACCATCTATTTCACTTTCAAAACCTTCTCTTACTTTTGGTCTTGCAGAATAGAATTTGGCTTCTACTCCATATAATAGTGTATGTTCATTCGCAATACCTGGTGTCACATGATCTAATGCTTCTATCATTTCAATAATAGATTTCATTGTATTATATGGTAATACCAATCCTAAATCTCCTGGAACAGCCTCAGGCAATGTTGGATTTGTATACCCTTCTTTTAAACGTTTTTCAGTTGTACGCCTACCCCTTTTTATATCTCCATATCTTTGGACAATAATGCTTCCATGAGATAACATATTTGCTAGTCCTGAAACTTCATGTGCAAATTCATTTGGTTCATTAAAAGGCTCACTGAATGTATGTGATACAAGTAATGCAAAATTTGTATTTTGGCTTCCTAGTTTTGGATCATGATAAGCATGTCCATTAGCTAACATTGTTCCTGAATGATTTTCAACAACAACATGTCCACTAGGATTAGAACAAAATGTTCTTACTTTTGTTCCAACAGATGTGTTATAAATAAACTTCCCTTCATATAAATTTTGATTAATTTCATCCATAACAATATTACTAGTTTCAACACGTACACCAATATCAACTTGATTATTATACAAGTCTAATCCTTGATTTTTTAATACCTTAGATAACCATTTAGAGCCATCCCTACCTGGAACCAAGACAACATTATTCGCATAGATTTCTTCACCATTATCTAAAATAATTCCTTTAACATGATGATCTTCTACAATAATATCTTTAACAGCAGTTTTAAATTGCTCATCAATATGATTCTTTAGTTCATTAGACATTTCAGTCATAATGCGCAAGTTTTCTTCAGTACCTAAATGTCTTACTTTAGCACGCAATAACTTTAAGCCAACTGCATACCCTCTTTTTTCAATTTCTTTAATTTTATCAGTTGTAGGATCAGTAATTTCCAAAGTAGCTCCATGTCTTAAATATAAATCATCTACATATTTAATCACATTTTCAACTTCATTATTATCTAAATAATCAGTTAACCAACCACCAAACTCACTTGTAATATTAAACTTACCATCACTATATGCTCCTGCACCACCAAATCCTGAAGTAATAGAACAAGCTGGTAAACATCCAGGTTCATTATCCTTAATCACTGGACAACTCTTAATTTTCTTATCTTTAATAGGACAATGTCTATACATTACATCATGTCCTTTATCAATCAACAAAACTTTCTTACTTGGATCTTTTAAATACAACTCATAACAAGTCATAATTCCAGCTGGTCCAGCTCCAACAACAATAACATCATAATTTTTTTCCATAAAAAAACGCCTCATTTCTGGGCATAAAACAAATTATCCTCAATTATTATATCCATACTTTTTTAATCAAGTCAACAAAAACAAGTTTCCAATTTTTAGAATATGTTACATCATTACAAAAAAAGAGATGGTTAATCAATCTCTTTTAGTTCAAAATCTTATAAATATCTTCTTCATTGTTCACATCAAAGATTCTTATAACCAATTCATTTAATTTATCTTCATCACTTTTCTTAATCTCTAATATCAGTTCTTTTGATATATTCCCTAGTTTTGAAGTTAATAATTGAATTAGATTTTGTTGGATTCCAAGTGTTTTACCCTCTCGAATTCCAAGAATCTTTCCTTTCTCTATTCCTCTCATTTCACCTTCCTCTATTCCACGTTGTTTTAATTCATCTAATGATCTACACATATGTATTTCCTCCCTTTCTTGTATCTTTATGTAATTGTATAATTCTTCACTTTTTACTATTGATGCGACAACTAATGCAATATCCTTTGGTAATATCATTTCTTCTATATCTTCAGGATTGTTTCCTTTTTCTAAGATAATCTTG
>CAJUJC010000163.1 GCA_910586805.1 uncultured Erysipelotrichales bacterium
GAGGCAAAACAACGTGCCTCATATATTCGAGGCAATGTTCACGGATTCAGGTATATATTTGTTCTTCAAATAAATTCAATACTTGTTTTGCAGTTTCTTCATTACAATTAAAATTCTTTTGTATGTGTAATAATGCTTCATCTAATTTATTTTCATCAATAAATTTAATAAGCATATCAAATACTGTTTCTTGTGTTCTTTGCGGATTATTGATCGTGTCAACAATTTGTTGTGGTGTCATTTTACACTCCTTTTAGAATATTTATTATATTATATAGTAGTTATATCAAAAACGCAACTGAAATCTCTCGCCAAGACAGCTGATGCATTAAATCAAATAACTTCAATATTATGTAATACTACATCGACATATTCTGAAAGAAAAAAAGCGCTTATTGCAATTGGTAGAACATATGATATCGAAACTCTTAAATCTGCAATTGCTCAATCAACACTTAATAAAACACAAATTGAAGCAATATTGATAGCTAATGGTCTACAAGGTGAACTATTAGAAACAACAACTGCTGAATTAGCACAGATTACAAGCACTAATACCCTCTCCGCTTCTCAAGTAGGTGCCACTACTTCTACGCTTGGTCTTGGAACAGCATTTAAAGGACTAGGGATAGCAATAAAAAATTCTGTAAAATCTATGTTAACATGGATTAGAACTACTCCTGCTGGTGCTTTAACTGCTATTGCTACAGCCATAGGAAGTGTATTAACAGTTGTTAATCATCTTGAACAAGCCGAAAAAAGAGAAAGCGATAATGCTGTAGAATTGTATGAAAAATCACAAGATAAAATAAATTCTAACAAAGAAGAAGCAAAATCCTTAGAAGAACTTATTGATAAATATAAAGAATTAAAGTCTAAGTCTAATATGGATTCAGATACTAGAGAACAAATCAAAAATCTTCAATATGATATAGTTGATTTGGTTGGTTCTGAAGCAAGTTCACTCGATCTTGTAAATGGTAGGCTAGATGAACAGCTTGATAAACTTAAAGAAATTACAAATGAAAAGTCTAAACAAAATGTAGATGATGCAAGAGATAATTACCATAAAGCTGTACACGCTTCTGATGTTATAGTAGGTGATGCTGATAAATATGGAAATGATGCATCTATACAATGGAATGGTGCAGAATCTAAACAAATTCACAAAGTAGATGGATTTGAAAAAATGTCATATAATGACTTTGTTCAATTCATTCAGGATAGCGGATTTGAAGATATTTTTAGGAAAAACAAAGATGAAAACTTGTTAAATATGCGTTTTGTTGTAGATACCACTGGTATTGATGAACTGGAAGATAAAATTACAAGATTGAAGGAGTTTAAAGAATTTCTTGCGGAAAATGGATTACGAGATACTGAATTATACCAGAGCATTAATACTGCTATTGACAAATATACAAAGCAAGGTGATTATGAATCATCTTCTGCAAGTAATCTTGTTGATGAAGTTATTAAAGATCTTTCTAAATCAAATGATGAATTAGACAACATAACTGTTAATTCTGTAAAATCCTTTGAAGAATATCGGCAAAAAATGATTGACGAGGTACAAAAAGATGAAAGTATTGGAAAGGCTCTAGCCGATGGTACATTATCAAATGAAGATATTGAGATGGCAGTCAATAATTTTATGGCTACTATTGAGCAATTTTCTAAATGGTATGAGCAGGGTATTAATACAATAAAAGTTAAAGAAATACTTCAAGATCAATTTGACGAAAAAATAGGAGAACTCACACTTGATGAATTAAAAATTGCAGCAGAACATATTGAAGTAGATGAAGGTACACTTTTGTCTTGGGATGAATTAATCGCTAAGATAAAAGAATTTCAAGGCTTTATGCAAAATACTGAATCTCCGCTTTCATCTTCTATTACTGAAACAATTGATCAGCTTAATACTCAACTTAAACCAGCAATTGATTCATTAAAATCTGCATATCAAGATATCTTTACAACAGATGATGACGGAAAACCTTTATTCACGCTTGAAAATGTAGATTTATCTATGCTTGATAGTATCAAATCTA
>CAJUJC010000164.1 GCA_910586805.1 uncultured Erysipelotrichales bacterium
AACAATTTCATGGGCAAGAATTTTTCCTCATGGTGTTCAAGGTGGAGTGAATCAAAAAGGCGTTGAATACTATCGAGACATGTTTAAGGAATTAAAAAGTCATGGTATTGATCCTATTATTACATTGTATAAATATGATGAACCTATTTATTTTGAACAAACATATGGTGGTTGGTCTAATAGAAAGATGATAGATGAATTTATTGAATTTGCAAGAGTATGTTTTACTGAGTATAAAGATTTGGTGAATAAGTGGATGACATTTAATGAAATCAATGTTTTGATGTTATTTAGAAATTTACCACATGATAAACAAATAGCACAAGAAAGATATCAAGAATTGCATAATCAGTTAGTCGCTTCTGCTAAAGCAGTTCAATTAGCACATGACATTAATCCTTGTAATAAAGTAGGTTGCATGATGGCAGGTATGTGTACTTATCCGTTGACTCCAGATCCTGTTGATGTGATGGATAATTATAAATATTTTCAAGATATTTTCTGCTATGCTACTGACACTATGATTAGAGGGCATTATCCATCATTTGCTAAACGTATGTGGAAAGAAGATGAGGTAGAACTAGATATTACTGAACAAGATTTAAAAGATTTAAAAGAAGGAACAGTTGAGTTCTTAGGATTTTCATATTATATGTCACAATGTCGTACAACTCATACTGATGGTGTAGCATCAAAAGGAAATATTTTTACAGGATTTGAGAACCCATATTTGAAGAAAAGTGAATGGGGATGGCAAATTGATCCATTAGGTCTTAAATATTATATGCATTATATTTATGATCGCTATAATATTCCTTTATTAATTATTGAAAATGGGTTAGGAGCAATTGACAAAGTAGAAGAAGATGAATCAATTCATGATAGTTATCGTATTAATTATTTAAGGGAACACATTTCAGCTATGAAAGAAGCAGTTGAAGAAGGTGTTGACTTAATGGGCTATACAACATGGGGAGGTATTGACTTAGTCAGTGCAAGCACAGGACAAATTCAAAAAAGATATGGAATGATTTATGTTGATGCTAATGATAAAGGTGAAGGTACTTATAAAAGATTGAAAAAAGATAGTTTCTATTGGTATAAAAAAGTGATTGAATCTAGTGGAGAAGAATTAAATTGATATAAAAAGATAACTTGATAAATTATTAGATGGTCAAGAAAAGAGTGTAAAATAAACTGTGTAAGTTGAGAGCGTACAGCTCAGCTACACAGTTTTTATTTTATATATGATATAATAAGAAGGAAATGAATATGGCAAGATAAAATGTGATCCTAAAAAAGTGACATTAGCTTAGGCTATTATTGATGTATATAATCCTGAATCTGTTGAAGATATGAACGATACTCTCAAAGATTTATTTAGTCCTTTATTTGAATCAATGCTTTAAGGTGAAATGAATCATCATCTTGATTGTGAATCCAATGATAAGGATTCCAAGAAAACAAACAATAGAAGAAATGGCTATATTCAAAAAAATTAAGAACAACTCAGGGAAACATGGAAATAGAATATCCAAGAGATAGAGATGGTTCTTTTGAACCTGTATTGATTCCCAAAAGAAAAAAAGACATATCAGTAATTGATTAATAGTTTTAAATCAACTTATGATAGATGAACATTTTAATAAATGTATTGATAAATATCTAGATATTAAAATAAATAATGATCTGTAAAAAAGCTGAGAATTAATTCAGCCTATCAGTGCATCCATAAAATTAAATATTTAATTTTACAATAATTCATTTTTTCTGAAATATTAATTTAATTAAACAAATTAAAATTAATTACACATTTTTCTTGATAAACCTATGTAAATATATTTAAATGAATTTATAGAGAAAGAGAGGGAATATTATGGCTAGTCCTAAAATGACGAATTTATTAATTTGTTCTGGTTGTTTGATGTTTGCATTCAATACTTTAAATTTGTATGAATTGAGTTATATGCAAATACCTGCAATGTTAAGTCTTATTG
>CAJUJC010000165.1 GCA_910586805.1 uncultured Erysipelotrichales bacterium
AATTGATTACGACCAAATAAACAACGAAAGGATTTGAATCACCATGTATAGTATATCACACAATAAACGTTATTTGCCACATGATTTAAACACTAAATTTTATGCTGTCACTACTTATCGAAAGTAAAGATAATGAGATCAATTTCGTCTGTCGCAAGTATCACTGCTCTTGCTCCTCTCTATGGAGATAGAATAAAAAGTTCAATGGTTCTAAAGATTTACTAATCAACAAATCCCTTAAACCTTTATCCAAACATCCTCGTGCTCATTCTGATATCGAAATAAAATGGATAAAAGATATCATCAGAAGAAATCCTCATGCCTCTTTATTAGAAATTTGGTACAAGCTGAGATTGAATAAAGGTTATTCCAGACATCCTGGTAGCCTATATCGTATCTTAAGGTCTCTAGGTTTCTATCAAGATAAAAGAGAACTTCATACTTCCAAAAGAACCAGTCATCCTTATGATACTCCTCAACAGATTGGTATCAAGTGGCAAGTTGATATCAAGTATGTTCCCATGGAATGTAAAGCTATTTCTCTTCCTAAAGATAAGAAGTATTACCAATATACCTGTATTGATGAAGCCTCTAGAGAAAGATTTATTTTCCATTATGAAGAACATACTCCTATTAACACTGTTGATTTCATAAAAAGATGTTTTATTTATTATGGATATAAGCCTAAAATCATACAAACTGATAATGGTTTAGAGTTTACATATAATAAATCAAATATCAAAAGAATACATCCACTTGATCAACTTTGTATCAATGAAGATATTTATCATCAAAAGATAAAGCCAAGAACTCCAAGACATAATAGAAACTAAATTCTTTTAATTTTTTGTTTCACATCATTTACAAATGTACAATCATTAAAAAAATCAAATGTCATTTTGATAACTATACATAGCATCTTTATATTCTTGTATTATTTCATCTACCATTTCTTTCGGTTCTAAAATAATTACATCTTTACGAAAAGGAGCAAAATATGATTTAAACTGCATTTCTGAACAGTCAAAATAATAAATCCCAATATTTTCATCGCTTTTTGGTAAAGGAACAGGTCTTTCTAGATATCTTGATTTGAATAAAAATTTTCCATTTTCAGTTAATTTTACTTTATAAACAGTATTCCCATTAATTGAAAATTGAACTCCATTTCGCTTCATTTTATTAAACTGTTCTTCTATATTAGATTGAAATGCAATATGATTCATATCAATATGAACACTTAAAATATTATATATATGTATAGTACTAGCATAGTATTTCTTAGACTTATCACTAAAACCCTGATATAAAAGGTAATTATATAATCCTTCTTGAGAAGTACAAATTTCCTTTGGATTAATAGATTGAACTCTATTTTCTTTATTAGATTTAGTTATTATACGTATACTTTGTTTATTTTGAATTGCTTCATTAATAGTATCTATAATATCTCTGCATATGATTTTCTCTCTTTCATATTGTGGCTCTTTAAGATAGGAATAAATTATATTAGCTAAATATTCTGATTCACTAGCATTTTTTGGACATGAATCAAGTATAAATTCTAGTTCCGAATCTTTTTTGTTCTTTCTTATGTTTATCTTTCTTTTTTGTTTTTTTGTTTCATTACTAAATACATTTGTTTTTTCTGTTAAATATTTTGTTATTTTCCAAACAATATTTAAATACTTTTCCTCATTAAATTGATGATTATCACTTTCATTTATAATAGTATCCTTTATCTTTTGTTTTAATTCATTGATATTAACTTCGTATTTAGAATAATGATTTATGATAATCTTTTTTATAATTTCTGATTTGTTTTTACCTGTTTTGAATAATTCTTGATCATGTATTATTTTTTTATAAGCAATAGAATCCAAATAAATTGTAATTAAATTGTCCGTCATTTTTCATCTCTCCTATTTCACATATATTTTGTAGGTTATATTAATATAATT
>CAJUJC010000166.1 GCA_910586805.1 uncultured Erysipelotrichales bacterium
ATCATTAGTAGAAGATAAGACATTATTTGAGAATATCAAGATAGAAGAAAAGGAGGAAATCAATATGTGCCAATCACTTATAGATTTAAGAAATGATGGAATAGAGGAAGGGTTATTACTTGGAAAACAACAAGGCGAGATAATTGGAATTCAAAAAACTTTAACAAAAACAATAATTCAATTATTAAACTCAAAACTAGGAAATATATCAAAAGAATTGATATTAGAGATTAAGAAGAGTGATGAAGATAAATTAAATGAGTTGGTTATAAGGATTTTTGATGTGAATAATGAAGAAGATATTTATAGGATTTTGAACTAATAATAAATTAAACAAATTAATCTCCTTTTTCATTTTTTGAAAACATAATCCCATATAAACATTTTTAATGTATAATATGGATAGCTGAAAAAGGAGGAATAAAAATGAGTTTTCCTAATGGATTTTTATGGGGTGGAGCAACTGCTGCTAATCAATTAGAAGGTGGATGGCAAGAAGGTGGAAAAGGTATATCTTGTCCTGATATTTGTACAGGAGGTAGCCATACGCAAAGTAAACGTATTACACCTGTTTTAGAAGAAGGAACTTTCTATCCTTCACATGATGCAATAGATCATTATCATAGATATAAAGAAGATATTGCTTTGTTTGCTGAAATGGGATTTAAAGTTTATCGTTTTTCAATTGCATGGACAAGAATTTTTCCAACTGGTGAAGAAAAAGACCCAAATGAAGCTGGTTTAAAATTTTATGAGAATATTATTGATGAGTGTTTAAAATATGGTATTGAACCATTAATTACTATTTCTCATTATGAAGTGCCATTTGCGCTAACTAAGAAATATAATGGTTGGGCTTCAAGGGAAATGATTGATATTTTTGTGAAATATTGTGAAGCAATCTTTAATCGTTATAAAGGGAAAGTAAAATATTGGTTGACATTTAATGAAATCAATAGTGCAACTATGCCAATGGGAGCATTTTTATCTCAAGGTATTTTAAATGAAACTGAAAAAACAACAGATTTTATGTCCCAAGTTGACAAACCTGAATTAAGATTTCAAGGTTTACATCATCAGTTCATAGCAAGTGCATTAGCAGTACAACTTGCACACAAAATTGATTCAAATTACATGGTAGGTTGTATGATTGTATATGCTACAAGTTATCCATTAACTTGTCATCCTGATGATATTATTTTGAATCAACAAAATAATCATATTATGAACTGGTTTTGTGGTGATGTTCAATGTCGAGGTTATTACCCAAGTTATATGAATAGGTATTTCAAAGAACATAATATAGAAATTAAAAAAGAAGATGGTGATGATGAAATACTAAAAGCAGGATGTGTTGATTTTTATACATTTAGTTATTATATGTCTGTTTGCCAAAGTGCTAATCCTGATGCAACAAAAGGTCAAGGAAATATTATGGGTGGTGTTAATAATCCATATTTAAAAGCAAGTGATTGGGGATGGCAAATTGATCCTAAAGGTTTAAGATATTCATTGAATGAAATTTATGATCGTTATCAATTGCCTATGATGGTTGTTGAAAATGGTTTAGGAGCATTTGATAAGATTGAAGAGGATGGTTCTATTAAAGATGATTATCGTATTGATTATTTAAGAAGTCATATCGAACAAATGCATGAGGCTATTTTAGATGGTGTAAATTTAATTGGATATACTCCATGGGGATGTATTGATCTAGTATCAGCATCTACTGGTGAAATGGCTAAACGTTATGGATTTATCTTTGTTGAAAGATATGACGATGGAACAGGTGATTTCTCAAGAAGAAGAAAAGACTCTTTCTATTGGTATAAAAAAGTTATTGAAACAAATGGAGAAGATCTTAAATAGAAAAGAATAAGTCGTTAGTTAACTAATGACTTTTTTTATTTATTAAGAATTTGGATGCGTCAGGTAAAAATACTTAAAACAGGT
>CAJUJC010000167.1 GCA_910586805.1 uncultured Erysipelotrichales bacterium
TTTAAATGATCAGCAAGAGTTTCTATAATTGTTAAGCCCATACCTGCGTGTTCTAAGTCTTTTTTTGTAGTATAAAAAGGTGTTTTCACCTGTTCTAAATTTTCAATCCCTTTTCCATAGTCTTGTATAATTAATTCTACATTTCTTCCTTCAACACTCATTTTCAATACAACATGACATTCTTTATTATGATTATAACCATGAATAATAGCATTACTCACACCCTCAGAAACAATTGTTTTCAATTCAATAATTTCATCAACTGTTGGATTTAAAGGTGTGAGAAAAGATGCAACCGCTGTACGTGCAAAGTTTTCATTATCTAATGTTGCACTAAATGATACCTCCATTTGGTTCATAATGCTCCCTCCTTTAACTTATCTATTGAATCGTAGTAAGGCATAATTTGAAATAACCCAGTTAACTCAAATAAACGATATGCAACTGTATTCAATCCTGTCAAAATCAACGTTCTATGATCAAACTTTAATTGATTATATCTTCCTAAAACGAGCCCTATTCCTGAGCTATCTATAAAGGTTGTCTGACTAAAATCAAAAACGACATCCTGTTTTTGATCTTCTAACATACGAGTCAGTTCTATTCTATAAGTTGGAGCATTAGAACTATCAATTTCACCATAAAAATGAACAATTATTAAATGTTCCAATGTTTCACAATTCATTCTATTTTCCATTATCAATTCCTCCTTCTTGGTTATCATATACCATATCTCAATGAATTGAAATTCATTCGTCAAAACTAGAATTTATCTTACAAAACTAGAATAAATATGCAAAAAGAAAAAGCACAATCATTTGTGCTTACATAAATAATGAAAAATAATTATACATCCTTTCACCAAATGATAATGCCTTAATATCTTTAGAACTTGTCACTTCAAAAGATGCTATATTTTCATTGTTTTTAAATAATAAAATATGTCCTATTGTTTCTCCCTTAACAAATGGAGGTACTAAATTTGTATAATTCATTTGGTAAGTGACTTCATCACTTTTACTTTTATCCTTAACATAAACAACATCTTCTTTACTCACAACCTCTACATACTTTTCTTTAGCATTATCAATTTTTACTTTTTCTATTAATTCATCTTTTTTAAACATTGTTACATTTTCATACAAAGAAAAACCATAATCTAACAATTGCGACACTTCCTGATTTCTAACTTTAGGTTCACTTTCTTTTAAAACAATAGCAATTAATCGTAAACCATTTCTTTTTGCAGTTGTAACAATACAATATCCTGCTTCTTTTGTATAACCTGTTTTTAAACCATCAGCACCTTCATATGATTTTAATAACTTATTTGTATTCACAAGCCAAAATTTTTGAGGACTGTCTTCTCTAATATACGTATCATATAAAGATGTTGTTTCAAATAATTTATCATTACCTATTTCAATAAGATAAGCAGCCATAGTGCCTAAATCTAACGCACAAGTATAATGATTATCATCATGTAATCCTGTTGCATTCATAAAATGTGTATTGACTAACTTTAATTCTTTTGCCTTCTCATTCATCATTTCTACAAAAGCATCATTAGAACCAGCTATTCTTTCTCCTATCATAACACATGCATCATTAGCAGAAGCAATACTGATTGCTTTAAATAAGTCTTTAACACTCATTCGTTCACCTTCTTCAAGGTAAATTTGACTTCCTCCCATACTTGAAGCATAAGCACTACATGTTAAAACATCATCCCATTTTAATGTTCCTTTATTGATTGCTTCAAACATTAAAATCATAGTCATGATTTTTGTTGTAGAGGCAGGAAAAAGTTTTTCTTTTTCATTTGTTGCATAAAGAACTTGACGACTTGATGATTCTATCAATAATGAAGCTGATGCATTA
>CAJUJC010000168.1 GCA_910586805.1 uncultured Erysipelotrichales bacterium
GGTAAATGTTTATTCTTAATTTCAGACTTAATTTCTAATAAAACAATATTAATATTTTCTAATTCATCAACCGCTCTTTGTTCTTGCATATACAAATGATCTCTAATTGTAATAAAGTCATTTAAATATTCTTGATGTTCAAAAGCTCCTTGTTTTAAATCAACAACTTTTTTTATCATATCTGTATAAGAGAATTGATTTTCTTTAATCTTAGCTTCTAAATCATAAGATTCTTTTAAAATCTCATCAAAAATTTGATACTTTTCATCAATAACAATATCTATTTCATCAAGACGATACAAAGACTTAATGTGATTAAAATCAATCACTGCTTGTTTATATTGATTATAAATATCAGTAACTGTTTCATTACAGTTATGCCATTCTTCTTTAAAAGCATCAAATGATTTCTTTTCGTCAACCAAATCATTCATTAACATATCAATAGAGTTAACTAATTCTTCTAAATCATCAGCAACTCCATCCAACTGCAGCTTTTTAATAAGATGAGTTGTTTGTTCTAATAACTGATGAATATATGATAATCTCTCTTCTACACCTAATTGATTTAAAGAATATGAATCTTCAGACATATCATCTACTATCTCATTAACCTTTTCAATCTTCTTAGGAATATATTGACGAACCACAGCAATATAGCTTGGCAAATCTTCTAAATGACTATCTATCCATTGAATACGACTATCAATATCCTGAGTAAATTCTTTTGCTTCTTCAAATCTTTGATTATTCATCATATTCTCCAGTTGAACAAATGAATCATCGACATCATTAAACATTTCTAAAAGACTAGGTACAAAATCTTCAACCTTAAAGCGAATAGCTTCAAAACTATCAATTGTATCACGATATTTTTCTTTAACTCTAATAATTTCAATTCTTTGAATATTTTCAATCTCAGTAATCTTTTCAATCTTAGCAAGTAAAACTTGAGATTCATTTTCATATTTATCAAGCATTTCACGAAGTTCTTTTAACTTTTTAGAAACTTTACGTAATTTTCCATAAAATAATTGTTCATCCACATCATTAATTAAAACAGATAATTCATTCTTTTGAAAATCAGTAATTTTTTCAAATTCCTTTGCATATTCTTCATATTGTTCTAAAACTTCAGGCATATTTTTAGAAATACTATGTACTCTTCCTAAACGATATTGTAAGGGTAAAGATTTCGTAGCATTCATATCATTTTCATATTCTATAATCAATTTACGATATTTTTTTAAACTTAAAGTTCTATATATAATATAAACAATCACAATTAAGGCAATTGAACCAAAGCCAATAATAAGATTTTTATATCCAATCTGATTAATTTGTTGCATTATTCCATCCATAGTTCACAACCTCTCTTACTTACTTAGTATATCTTAACACAAATTCTTTTTTATTTCATTATCTTAAAGAAAAAAAGATAAGAAAATGAAATTTTTTAGCAAAGAAAAAGGACATCCAAAGATGTCCATATAAATTATCCAAGTCTGTTGTAGTATTCTACAATTAATGATTCGTTGATTTCTTGGTTTAATTCAGATCTTTCAGGTAATCTAATAAATTTACCTTCCATTTTTTCAGCATTAACTTCTACAAATCCTGGTACATGAGTTTGACTAGCTAAAGCAGATTTAATAATTTCTAAAGATTTAGATTTTTCTTTAACTGAAACAACATCTCCAACTTTAACTTGACAAGATGCAATATCAGTTTTTACACCATTTAATAAGATATGACCATGGTTTACTAATTGTCTTGCTTGTCTTCTTGTTGTAGCAAATCCTAATCTATAAACAACAT
>CAJUJC010000169.1 GCA_910586805.1 uncultured Erysipelotrichales bacterium
CTACATCAATAATAGAATCTTCTGGATGAAAAGCTCTATTGGCTAGTTTATAAGGTTCACTTACTCTCATGACTTTTTGCACAGATTCTTCAACTTCAATAGAATGTGTATCAATCTTCAAAACATCCCCTACAATCCCAACAATTGTCGTTTCTTCACCTTGAGAAATATGTGCTGTTAATCCTAAATCTTCAATTTTTCCTACGACTTTCATCAAATCTTTTTCACTTGTTTTTGGTTTAAATACAATAATCATAAATATATCCTCCTTATATACAAAAAGCTCCTCTTTCCATAAGGACGAGAGAAGCCATCGCGTTACCACCTTAATTCGTTATTACATCACTGTAATAACCTCTTCGAGTACCAACATACTCTAACACTATAACGGGTGTTCCCGAACAAGCCTACTTTATTCAACCGTCTACTCCAAGATGTATTCAACTATATTTCAATATTCTTTTTCACCAACCAAGAACTCTCTACAATTGTTTATATAATCTACTCTTTCTTTTCCTTGTATTTAATATTATTTTATTATGCAAAAAAGATTATGTCAAGAAATATCATTCGTCCTTTTCTTATTCCACTGATTCAATAGATTTTGAATATAATAAATTGTCATCTTCTCATACCACTCTCCTGTTTTTAAGTCCACCAAACAATACAATCCATCTTCTCTTTTTAACATTCCTAAACCATAATGATATAAACCAAAATGAATCATTTCAAACATGAAAAAACCTCCTACTCCATTTTATGAATAAGAAGTTCTTTTATGAAAATAATATAATGTTATTAAATAAACAAATGAAAACATAAAACCACCAATGACATCAGTCATATAATGTACTCCCAAATAAATACGTGTCATTCCAATCAACAAAGGCATAATCATACAAATCATAGACAAAACTCTATATTTCTTCCACAAGAAACAAGCAATCATCATAAACAATGCAAATGATACCATAGAATGTCCACTTGGAAAACTATAACTCGTTTCATGAACCAATTGTAAAATATCAGGACGAGATCTTTGAACAATGATTTTAATAATATTATTTAAAATAAATACAATCGCTACGTTTAAACTTATGATCATTCCATTTCTTCTATGCAATAAAATACATATTAAACATATCGTTACAACACTTTCCCATGCCCCAATAAAAGTAATCACCTTGATTATTGGGGTTAAAGACTCACTTATAAAAAATGAAATAGTCTGATAAACAACAGTATCTATGGGATTTAACCATCCCAATCCAAATAATATCAAATAAAATAGAAAAATAATCCATATGATATATAAATATTTCTTTTTACAAATCTCTATCAACACGTTTTCCATTTTCCTTCACTATTCTCCCTGGCACTCCAACAACAGTACAATTTGGTGGAACATTTTTCAATACAACTGAAGATGCCCCTACAATACTATTATCTCCAATCACAACATCACCAATAATTTTAGCACCTGCTGAAATCATGACATTATTCTGTAATGTTGGATGTCTTTTCACTTTATGCTCACCAGTTCCAACACCACCAAGAGTAACCCCCTGATATAAGGTACAATCATCACCGATGACTGTTGTTTCTCCAATCACAACACCCATTCCATGATCAATAAAAAATCTTTTTCCAATTGTTGCCCCTGGATGAATTTCAATCCCTGTCAAAAAACGAGCAATTTGACTTAAAAAACGAGCCAATATTTTTAAATGAATATTCCATAAAAAGTGATTAATCCTAAAGAAAAACATAGCATGTACACCTG
>CAJUJC010000170.1 GCA_910586805.1 uncultured Erysipelotrichales bacterium
CTATCTATCTGCTCCACTACCTTTAGGAGTTAAACTAGGATTAGCTAATATTATTTCATTAGTTGTTGTGGAATTATATGGCATTAAAGAAATGTTTACGATTAATTTTTTCAGAGTTATGATTTCAGGATTAATAACAGGAAGTCTAATGAGTTATCCATTTTTTATGAGTTGTGGGGGTGTACTTTTAAGTAGTTTATCATTAGTTGTTTTAAAGAAGTTAACAGCACTTCCAATGGTTTCAACTTCAATTATTGCTGCTGTTTTTCATAATATAGGTCAAATTATTGTTTTATCATTTTTCTTATCATCAAAAGCTTTTATTTCATATGTATTTATCATGTTAATTTCTTCTATTCCAACAGGTATATTTACAGGAATGGTCGCAATAGAAATATTAAAAAGAGTTAAAAGGGAACAATTTCAATGACAATGTCATTAAGTTAAGTGTTTGATGATATGTGAGGAGTTCATGTAAAATGGGCTTCCTCTTTTTTTGATTTTTTAAATATAAGTGTTGACTTTCATATGAAATTGTGTGGGCTATTATCAATACTAAATTGATAATAGCCCAATTGTTTATAGGTACATGTCGGAGGGCAACATCATGAATAGCTATAAACATCTTAAAAATGTATTCAATTATAATCTCAATAAAATGGCAGAATTCTGTTCCATTTTTTGTGAAAATCCTGAAAAGGATTTTACTCGTGACAGAAAACTTAATTTTGAAACAACAATGAGGAATGTTATTTGTATGGAATCAGGTTCTTTAAAAGATGAACTTCTTAAACTTAATGACTTCTCCATTGATACACCATCTGCTTCTGCTTTTGTGCAGGCAAGAAGCAAAATTAAAGTTGATGCTTTCAAAACATTATTTGATCGTTTCAACATGAAAACGCATATCAATAAATTATGGAAAGGATATAGACTGATCGCTATTGATGGCAGTGAACTGCCCATTGATAATACTGTTTATGATAAAGATACAACCTTATTGAGTAAAGGAGATTTTAAACCCTATTCTGCTTTTCATTTAAATGCATCCTATGATTTATTAGAATGTACTTTTGATAATCTTATTATACAGGGACAAGCAAAAATGGATGAAAATGATGCGTTTTGTCAACTTGTAGATAGATATAATGGTCCAAAAGCTATTTTCATAGCTGATAGAGGCTTTGAATCATATAATGGTTTTGAACATGTTGTCAAATCTGGAAACAAGTATCTCATAAGAGTTAGGGATATTGATTCAAAAACCAGTATTACCAAATCCTTGGTCCCTCTCTCTCATGGAGAATTTGATGTAGATGTTTTTAGAATGTTGACTTTAAAGCAAACAAAAATGACAAAAGCGTGTCCACAACTCTATAAATTTTTATCAAACAAATCTCGTTTTGACTTTATGTCAAAAGATAATCCATGGTATGAATTTAACTGTAGAATAGTGAGATTTAAAATAACAGATGATACTTATGAATGCATCATAACCAATCTAGATAGAAATGAATTTTCTATAGATGATATTAAGGGTTTATACAATAAGAGATGGGGTATTGAAACATCATTTAGAGAAGTGAAATATGCACTCGGGTTGAATGCATTGCATTCTAAAAAAAGAAAGCTTATACAACAGGAGATATATGCAAGACTTATCCTATATAATTTTTGTCAAAGGGTCGTACAAGTGATAAAAATACCAAAAAAAGAAAGAAGAA
>CAJUJC010000171.1 GCA_910586805.1 uncultured Erysipelotrichales bacterium
TTTTCATACTATTTCATAATTTACTACTTGACTTTAATATAGTTGTCTTTCTTATAATTTAATAAGATACCTTATAACTTTATTATAAAAGTATTACACAAATAAGTCAATAACAATATACATATTTATAAAGGCATTTATTTAAAGGTAATAATATGCTACTATATATGTGGAGGTTCCCCCATGCCAAAGAAAAATATTTATTTCAAATTTGATATGCTTATTTTATCAATATTGCAACATGGAGATTATTATGGTTATGAAATAACACAAATAATCAAAAAGCTTTCTCATGATGTTATTGATATTAAAGAAGGTGTTTTATATCCTGGTTTATATAAAATGCTTGATGCTGGATATATTTCTAGTTTTGAAGAAAAAGTTAATAGAAAGATAAGAGTTTACTATCATCTAGAAGATAGTGGTAGAGAATATCTTAAACAAATCATTAAAGAATATAGATTATGGGAAGATAAAATTGATATAATTTTAAAATTTGATGGAGAAATTGATAATGAATAAAGAAATTAAAAAATATATTAAAGATATAGAATTAATGTTTCCAATTATGCAAAAGGAAGAAAAAGAGTATATTAAAAGAATTGAGCAATCAATAATGAAACAATGTGATAATCAACAAATAGCATATCAAGATTTAGTTAATCAGTATGGAACACCAACTGATATCATGACTGCTTATGTCAATGATATTGATACCGAAGAATTTGTTTTTAAAACAAGAAAACATAGAAAGAACAGAAAAATTATTATAGGGACTTGTTTTTGTGTGGTTTTATGTACTTTGATTGTTTCTTTATGGAGAATATATCAAATTAATCAAGAAAGAGAAGATTTTATGAATCATGTTCCAGTCGAATACATAGAAGAAATAGAGGTAATTGAATAAATGAAGAAATTAATATTATCATTATTTGTTTGCTCAGGATTTATATTTGCTAGTTTACAATCAGTATCATCAAATGAATATTACTATGAAGAAACAATTGAAATTATTGAAGAAGATTTAGTAACTCGTGCAACTCAAACAAAAACCGCTAAAAAAACTGGAACTTATAAAAATGCAAGTGGACAAACATTATGGTCGGTAACAGTTACTGGCACATTCACATATAATGGTTCAACTTCAACATGCACAAAGTCAAATGTATCAACATCTATTATTGATACAAAATGGAAAATTGCTTCACCATCTAGTTCCAAATCCAGAAACAAAGCATCAGCTACTGCAATTGCAAAATGCTATTCTAATGGTGCAGTGATTTCTACACAAACAAAAACAGTCACATTAACATGTAGCCCAACAGGCGTATTGTCATAAAATATAAAAAAGGCTAACACAAATTCATCAATGTACTTATTAATTTATTTAAATACTTATAACCTGCAATCAAAAAATAAATGGTTCCTACAATTATTAACACATAAGTTAATGGAACTAATATATCACTAAATGTATAGAATCCCATACTTCCTAAAAGACTAATATTAAATAACATTAAAGCTGATAATCCAAATGCAACCAAACTTTTTTTCACATTATTTTTCATAAAAACCCTCCTCTTTTGATCTCATATATAGATTATAACATAAATGTGTGAACAATGTATGGATAAAAAATAAAAACCACGCCTAAAAGACGTGGTTTTATCTGCGGCTATAAGCCTATGT
>CAJUJC010000172.1 GCA_910586805.1 uncultured Erysipelotrichales bacterium
AAGTTGTACCATGACAGCTCATTTTTTGCAATACGGTTTCTTTTGAATCGCTTACGGAAAATGCTGTTGAAAAATGGGTGATATAATACAAACACGGAAACTGCATGGAGTTTCCGTGTTTGTATACAAAATTTATGATTTATGGTATCCTATATTTTGAAGAATGTTTTTGAAGTCTGTGAACAAAAAACAAGTAAATTATTTAGAAAGAATATACTATAAGTGATTAGAAAGGGTAGAGGCTATGAATGAAAAAAATATAATAGAACAGAAAGATCACATTATCTTACCAAAGGCTACATTAATGCGCTTTATTGATGATAGAACACAACGTATATATTATCTTGACTTAAATGATCTTGATAATATTTCTGTAAAAAAAGTATTTCCTAAATCTTATCATTCAAGTCCGAATTATTATAATCCGGAATATGATAATGAAGTCAAAAAATATGAAACATCTATGGGAGAATTATATAAAGAAATATCATCAGCGATTGAGCAAAGTGCAGATATATGTGTTGATGGTGGAACATTAAAAAGACAAATTATCGATTTTATTACTATTGAATATCATCGTAGTGTTATTGCAGATGATAGGATGCTTGAGAAATATAAAAAACAGCAACAGGAGAAAAATGATAAAGTCGATTCGTTGATGTTTCAAACGGGAATGATGACATCTGAACGCATTGAATATTCAATAAATTACCGAGAAAAAGCTAGGTCAAATGAAACATTCAGAACATATGCGCAGAACATTTTAGGAACAGTAAATTCAGCAATTGAGAAAACATACTATAGTTTTAGCCCGAAAATTTTATATATACCTGAAAATTGTAATTATGATTTTTTGTTACCGCAATTACATTTTATTGGAAACGAACAGTTTGCTTGTTTTATCTTATCTCCAAGAATTGCATTGGCATTATATCCAGTTTCGGGGGATAATTCATTATTGTTGAAAGCAGATAAAGAAAGAGTAGAAATAATCAACTTACGAATATTGGAAAGTGTTTCTGTTTTTTACTCTAATTATAGGGAAATTGTAGGGAAAAAAGAGCATTTAGAAATGTTGAAAAGTCGAATAGAGGAAATAAAAACTATTAGTAGAGTAAGTGAACGAGAAATTGTTATCAAAGATGGAGAGTCTATTTATATTCATAATATGAATGAAGTTTTAGAATTTGTTATTATTTTACATTTGTTGATGAAAACATATAATAAGGCTGTTGAAATAAGAATGACAGAAAAAATTTTTGATAAGGAATTATATGATAAGAGCAAAAATGAAATAGAAAAAATATTTGAAAAATATTACTTTAATTTGGAATGGTATTAATGCTGTTGAAATATGGGGGATATTGTCGAATCTTGTCAAGGTGTCTCCTTACCCGGCAGATACGGACACGGAAAGCCCGCAAAGCCCGCAAAGCCCGTAAACACGGAACTTTTGGCACTACATAGGTTTCTAAGTTACATTATTTTTGTGTGCTTTTAGGGGCATTTTTACATTGACGAGGATACGAACTTTTGTTCTGGGGTTCTTTTGCCTGATAGTGTATACTCGTAGGCAAAAGTCGCTTATTATCACGGAAACTCGGATACTCGCAGGCA
>CAJUJC010000173.1 GCA_910586805.1 uncultured Erysipelotrichales bacterium
GTTGATGCATATTCCAAAACTTTCCAAGGTTCATTTGTATGATAATGAATCTTAATCAATTCCTCATCTCCAACTGCTAATAAACAATCTCCCTGAAAATTTTTGGTAATATAATCATTAATAGCATCTTCATCTAAATGCGTTCCTTCGATCAATAATTGTGTATCAAACTTAAATTCCAACATTCTATTCATCTCCAAATAAACAAGTTCCATTTGTTGCTATAACATTTTTATACCAATCAAATGATTTTTTCTTATATCTCTTATAAGTTCCATTTCCATAATCATCAGCATCTACATAAATAAATCCATATCTCTTACTCATTTGTTTTGTAGATTCACTTACAAGATCAATACATCCCCAAGATGTATAACCCATCAAATCAACACCATCTATTTCAATAGCATTTAACATTTCTCTAAAATGTGCATCAAAATAATCAATACGATATTGATCATCAACAAATCCATCAATCAATTGATCATGTGCACCTAACCCATTTTCAACAATAAATAATGGTTTTCTATATCTATCATATAAATCAACCAATGATACTCTTAAACCAATTGGATCTATTTGCCAACCCCAATCACTTGAAGGAATGTGTGGATTTTTAATAGCAGTCATTGTATTTGCTGCTGTTTTCTTTAATCCATTATCATCCTTAGCAACACAACTTGAAGAATAATAACTAAATGAAACAAAATCTACTGGATATGCCTTCATAATATCCAAATCTCCTTCTTCCATTTGAATATGAATGCCTTCATTTTTAAACTTCGCTAATAAATATGATGGATATTCTCCAAAGACTTGTGTATCACTATAACAATACATACTTCTCATATCTTGTTGAGCCTGTAAAACATCTTCAGGTTTACAAGTATATGGATAATAAGTTAATTTTGTAAGCATACATCCTACTTTTGAATCAGGAATTTTTTCATGACAAATTTTTGTTGCTAGAGCAGAAGCAACAAATTGATGATGCATCGCCTGAAAAATCACTTCAGTAAAATTCCTATTAGGGAAACGATCTTCAACCAACCCACCTGTTGTATAGGGATGTCTTATCATAGAGTCCACTTCATTAAATGTTAACCAATATTTCACCTTGTTTTTATATCTTTCACAAATCACTTCAACATATCTTACAAACATATCGACAACTTCTCTTGAAGCCCATCCATCGTAATTTAATACTATATTTAATGGTGGTTCATAATGTGACATAGTAACTAATGGCTCAATACCATATTTAATACATTCATCAAAGACATCATCATAAAACTTTAATCCTTCTTCATTTGGTTCTTTATCATCACCATGAGGAAAAATACGTGACCAAGCAATTGATAAACGGAACACTTTAAATCCCATTTCAGCAAATAATGCTATATCCTCTTTATAATGATGATACCCATCAGCACCTTGTCTTTTTGGATACAAAGTATCGTCAGTTGCTTTTAATGCATCTTCAATATCTTTTGTTGTTATACTATTGTGAGCTTTATAATCTTGAACATCAACATCTAAATGATGTCTAGCACAATCAGAGACACAAACACCTTTTCCTCCTTTATTC